>DASQLG010000060.1:0-34132 GCA_035630115.1 Microbacterium sp.
GGGGGTTCCCGGTGTTCCCGGTGTTCCCGGTGTTCCGGGGGTTCCCGGAGTACCCGGAGTACCGGGAGTGCCGGGAGTGCCAGGGGTGCCGGTTCCACCGGTCCCCGGCTCGACGACCGTGCTGTCGCCGATGACGGAGACCGCATTGCCACCGATGGTGACCGGAAGGGTGATCACGGGGATGATCTGGTTTCCGGCGAGGATTCCTTCTTCTCCGGACGTGATCGGCGCGGCCCAGGTGTTGCCGCCGCTTCCGGTGGTTCCGCCGTGGGTGCCGCCGATGACCGTGCTGTCGCCGATGACGGAGATGGCGTTGCCTGTGACGTCCACGGGGGCGGTGATCACGGGGATGATCTGGTTTCCGGCGAGGATTCCCTCTTCTCCCGATGTGATCGGTGCGGCCCCGGTGGAACCGCCCGGAGCGGGAGCAGCGGCGGGTGCCGACGCTCCGTTCACGACCGTGCTGTCGCCGATGACGGAGACGGCGTTGCCCGTGACAGTGATAGGCGCGGTCACCGATGCGAGGACCTGGTTTCCGCTGAGGATCCCGTCCTCCCCGGTGGTCATCGGTCCATCGCTCGGGGTGACCGCCGTCTCGGCAGCCGGAGCCGGAGCCGGAGCGGTGTTCACGGCCGTGCTATCGCCGATGACCGACACGGCGTTGTCCGTGACCGTGATCGGGACATCGAGGCTCACGATCGCCTGGTTGCCCGACGCGATCCCCTCTTCTCCACTCGTGATGGGCACTTCGGCCGTGTCGGCGGTGGCGGGTGCCGGGGCAGGTTCCGACGCCGGAGCGGTGTTCACGACCGTGCCGTCACCGATGATCGCAATCGCATTGTCCGTGATGCTGATCGGAGCCGACAGGTCGACGAGGGCCTGGTTGCCGGACAGCAGTCCGTCTTCCCCCGTTGTCTCGGCCGCGTTCGCGACCGTCGCGCCGAACAGCGTTATGCCGCCGGCGAGGAGCGTGCCCACGAGGGCGCGCTTGATGATGGTGTGCATGATCTCTCCTTGAGATGTGCTGACTTTGATCGGATGCGCGGGAATGCGCGTGGAGGCTCAGCCGTCGCAGGAACGGCGAGGATCCGATCAGTCGGGAGAGATGTCGGTGGAGAGCACGGGCGCGGGCGGCGCGATGTCGTTCTCGAGTCCCGAACGACGCACCCAGGCACGGTATGCGACGACGAACCCGAGGGCGATCAGCACCCACGCGCCAGGACCCGCACCGCCGGGTCCGATGAGAACAGAGTCCGCCTGTATGACAGAGCGGATGAGTGACAGAACTCCGGTGCCGGCACCGCCGCTGACGAATGCGCTGTCCGTCGAGGATGGGGCGGCCAGGTGGTCGGAGGTGATGGTGAGCCAAGCGGTCGTGCCGACGAGGAATGCGGCGCGCGAAAGCACCTCGAGCGGCCCTGCCGCGGCATCCGACTGCGCGCCTGTCACAGCACCGAGGCTCGCCGTGCCGGCACGCACGTCCTCCGGGCCGGTCACCGTCGGAGTGGCGCGGACGGTCACGGTGCTGCCTGTCGAGTCGACCACGTCGGTCACGGTGCCGCCGAACGCGCCTTCGGCGCCCTGCAGCACTCCATCGATGCTCGAGCCGAGCGATGAGGCCGCGCTGTCGACGCCGAGCTCCGTCGCGAGGTCGCCGACCACAGGAACCGAGCCGACGATCGCGACCGTGGAGTCCACGATCGGCGCCACGGCGGCCGACTCGGTGACGTCGGCGACAGCCGTGAGCACCGGAGCGACAGCGGCCTCTACGACCTCGATCACGGGGGCGACGGGAACGACCGGGACGATCGTCTGCACGACCGGGGCGACCGTCTGGACGACGGGGGCGACCGTCTGGACGACCGGCTCTACAGTCGGGACGACGGCCGCAGCGGTGTGCGCGACGACGTCGGTGACGACGGAGGTGGTGTCGTCGACGGTGGAAGTGACGGCTCCGAGGAGTCCGGGGTCTTCGGCGGCGTGCGCCTGCGATGCGGCCAAGCCGAGGGCGAACGAGATCAGCACCCACGCGAACGCGGCGCCGATTCCTGCGAGCAGCAGCTTGGAGAGTCTCGACAAGTGCTGCGAGTCTGCGGTGTCCACGTTCACCTCCTATGCGACGAAAAGCGTCGATCCGTTCTCGAGCGAAAACTGATCGTAAGGGGTGCCTGGAGTACCGACCGTAGCCGACAGGCGCATCCCCTGTCTACAACCCCGCCCGTGATCCGACGATCCGCACCGAAATCTGTGCACAGGCATGCACTATCAGAGGCAACCTTCAAGGGGCACTTCAAGCACATCTCATTGCACAACGCATCTCCGAATAAGTGCCTGGTCACGATGTCTAAATGCCGTGACAATCGATCACCTGCCGGACTTCTCCACAGACGTTGTGCACAGGCTTGTCGGCGTTTCGCGCAGGCTTTCCACAGAGTTATCCACAGCCGCTGTTGCAAGTCGGTAAGCCCCTCTCTAGCGTGGGGTGCGGCCCACGGGGGGACTAGCGCACGACACGTCGACGCTGACGCATGTCGGAGCTTGGTGATGTGCTCACACCATGACGAGAGGGATGCCGCGGCATCCGGTCTCGTCTCAGTGGAGTGTGAACGAGCGCGCAGTGCCCCACGATATGCGTGCTCTGCCGTGGCCCGACGACGTGGAGGAAAGTGCATATGTCGATCGCCGACATCTCGGACGAACGCCTTGGGGGGCAGCGTCGAGAGCACGAGCGGACGCCACCGCACGACCTCCTCGCGGAGCAGAGCGCACTCGGGGGCATGCTGCTGTCGAAGGATGCCGTCGCCGACGTCATCGAGACGCTGCGCGGCGTCGACTTCTACGTTCCGAAGCACGAGCTGATCTTCGAGGCCGTCCTCTCGCTCTACTCGCACGGCGAGCCGACCGATGTCGTCGCGGTCACCGACGAGCTGATCAAGACCGGCGAGCTGCAGCGTGCGGGCGGCGCCGACTACCTGCACACCCTCACGTCCATCGTGCCGACCGCGGCCAACGCCGGCTATTACGCCTCCATCGTGTCGGAGCGCGCCCTGCTGCGGCGGCTGGTCGACGCCGGCACCCGCATCGTGCAGATGGGGTACTCGGGCCAGGGTGAGGCCCTCGACCTCGTCAACAACGCCCAGGCGGAGATCTACGGCGTCACGGGAGCGGACGCCGCGGAGGACTACGTGCCGCTCGAGGTCGCCGTCAGCGCGGCGGTCGACGAGATCGAGGCCGCGCGGGGCCGCGACGGCCAGATGACCGGCATCCCAACGGGCTTCTCCGGTCTCGATCAGCTGACCAATGGACTGCACGCCGGTCAGATGATCATCATCGCCGCCCGGCCGGCGATGGGTAAGGCACTCGCACTCGACACACCACTGCCGACTCCCACAGGCTGGACAACGATGGGTGCGGTCAAGGTAGGAGACCGTCTGTACGACGCAGATGGCCGGCCGACGAAGGTTGTCGCGGCGACCGAGGTCATGAACGGCAGGCCCTGCTACGAGATCGAATTCTCTGACGGGACGACGATCATCGCCGACGCCGAGCACCAATGGCTGACCGAGACGCGGGCGACGAGGCGGAGCGGTCAGATCGGCGCCGTCATCGTCACGACCGAGCAGATGCGCGCGACGCTCACCGTGGCCGCCGAGGCGCGCTCCAACTACTCGGTGCGCAACTCGCAGCCGCTGCAGGCGCCCGAGGCGGATCTGCCCGTCGCCCCCTACGCGCTGGGCGCGTGGCTGGGCGACGGGCACAGCGACGGCGCCCGACTGACGAGCGAGTCCGACGAGATCCCCTTGTTGGTCGCGCGCGGCGGTCTGCGGGCCGAAGCCCGCGGGGAAATGCTGTACTCGATTCAGCTTCTCGAGCGCGAGCAACTCGTCCGTAACTGCGAGGTGTGTGGCATCGAGTTCGTAGCGCGACACCCGCATGTGCGGAGGTGCGGCCGCTCATGCGGGGCGAAGAACAAGGGCGCGCATCCCGAACGCCTGTCATGCCCCGACTGCGGCCAGCCGTACTCGGGCGAGGCGCAACGCTGTGCGGCCTGTCATCGCGACCACGGCTCGTTCACGGCGCTCCTGCGAAAGGCCGGCGTGCTCGGAGACAAGCACGTGCCGGGGGTCTACCTGCGAGCGTCTGAGGCGCAGCGCCGTGAGCTGCTGGCCGGCCTCCTCGACACCGACGGCACCGTCGTAAAGGGAGTGGGCTCCTGCCAGTTCGCCGTCACGAACAAGAAGCTCGCCGACTCGGTGTACGAGCTGATCGTCAGCCTCGGGTATCGGTGTGGACGGACGACGAAGCGCGTGAACGGACGCTCTGAGGCGTCGGCCACGTACTACATCCTCAACTTCTCGACCCCCGACCACGTCTTCTGGCTTGAGCGGAAGCGTGCGCTCCACGAGCAGGAGCGCCCGGCGTCCACGACTCGGACGGGCAGGCGCTATATCAAAGCGATCCGTCCGATCGCGAGCGTGCCTGTGCGCTGCGTACAGGTCGACAATGACGACCACCTGTACCTGGCGGGCGAGTCGATGATCCCGACTCACAACTCCACCCTGGCTCTGGATTTCGCCCGCTCTGCAGCTATCAAGCACGGCTTCCCCACGATCCTCTTCTCGCTCGAGATGGGTCGCAGCGAGATCGCGATGCGTCTGATGAGTGCGGAGGGTGCGGTTCCTCTCCAGAACATGCGCAAGGGAACCCTCGACTCGCGTGACTGGACCACGATCGCCTCCACGCGCGGCCGCATCAACGACGCACCTCTCTATATCGACGACAGCCCCAACATGACGCTCGTCGAGATCCGCGCGAAGTGCCGCCGGCTCAAGCAGCGCCAGGGTCTGAAGATGGTCATCATCGACTACCTGCAGCTCATGACAAGCGGCAAGCGCGTCGAGTCCCGTCAGCAGGAGGTCAGCGAATTCTCGCGGGCACTCAAGCTTCTCGCCAAGGAGCTGCAGGTCCCGGTCATCGCGCTTTCCCAGCTGAATCGTGGCCCCGAGCAGCGCGCCGACAAGAAGCCCGCCCTGTCCGACCTCCGTGAGTCGGGCTCTATCGAGCAGGATGCCGACATGGTCGTGCTCCTGCATCGCGAATCGGCCTACGAGAAGGACAGTCCCCGGGCAGGGGAGGCCGACCTGATCGTGGCCAAGCATCGCAACGGTCCGACCGACACCCTCACCGTGGCCTTCCAGGGTCACTTCTCGCGCTTCACTGACATGGCGGTCGGGCTCTAGGTCCGTAACGCCGAACAAGCGACCAACGCGGATGCCTACCGTCGAAGTTCCTGAAGAAGGTCGTTCTTCGCGGAACCGGCTGGCACGGCCGGGGTTCGGGGCCAGGTCCAGGCGGAGCGCAGGATGAAGGCCAGGAGCAGCACCTCGATTCCGATGGAGAGGCCGTAGAAGAAGGCCCACTCCCAGGTCGCCCCTGCCGAGTTGAAGATCGAGTACGGGATGAGGAGCGATGCAACGACGAGGTTGGTGGCGGGGTTCACCCGGGTGGGCAGTGCCATGGAGAACATCACCATCAGGGCCGGGATCGACACGGACACGAGGAAGACGGTCAACAGCGTCGAGCTGATGTCGAACCTCCAGATGAGGCCGTTCAGGATGCCGTCGACGACGCCGGGCTTGTAGAAATTGAAGACGTCGACGTAGATGTAGAGGAACATGAAGCTGGTCCATGCGGCGGCGATCTTGGCCTGCACAGGGATCGGCGGGTTGCCGAGCAGGTTCGGGCTTTTCGTTCGGTTGGTCATCGGTTCTTCTTTCGATGGGAGCGGTCCTTCGGCCGGAGGGGCAGCAGGTTCGGGAGTGCCTTCGCACAGGTCGAGTCGTTCTCGTCGGTCCGGTCGTCAGACGGTGATCACGACCTTCCCTCGGGTATGGCCGGCCCCGACGTAGCGGAGGGCGTCGGCTGCTTCATCGAGGGGGTATGTGCGGTCGATGACGGGCGTGATCTGCCCGGTCGAGAGCAGGTCGGTCAGCGTGAGCAGGTCCTGGCGCGTCTCGATCGACACGAGGGGCCTCAGCCGCTGACGGGTGAACGCAGACAGCACGCGCGCTCTGACGATCCGACCGAGGGGGCCGACCCAGCGGCCGCCGCGTCCGCTGTTGGGAATCAGGGTGCCGGTCGGCATCAGCGCGCGGCGGACAGCCGCCAGGGGCTGCGCTTCCACGCTGTCGAGGATGACGTCGTAGCGCTTTCCGGCGCGGCTGAAGTCAGTCCTTGTGTAGTCGACGACGTGGTCGGCACCGAGTGATCGGACCAACTCGACGTTACGGGTGCTGCACACCCCCGTCACCTCGGCGCCGAAGGCCTTGGCGATCTGGACGGCGAAGGAGCCGACGCCGCCCGACGCACCCGTGACCAGCACCGTCTGGCCCGGTTGAACATTCGCGACCCTGCGCAACGCCTGCAACGCCGCCAGAGCCGACGTGGGCACCGCTGCCGCGTCGGGGACCGATAGGTGGGCAGGCACGGTTACGACGAGTTCCCCTACCTCAACGAGTCCGCCGCGGCGCTCGTCGCTGCCGGCTACGACCCGGCAGAGGAGTTCCTCTTCGGCCTGGACCTCGTCCTAGCCGCCCTCGAGCCCCTGAGAGGCTCCGCATAACGAGGCTCTCGGGCCGTCCCGCTGCCTCCGGCCCTGCCTGAACCCGGACACGACGAATGCTGCGCCGCGGGCGTGCCTACGGCGCAGCATTCGTCGATGAGGAGCCGGTCAGCCGCCGAAGTGGGCGAGGATCCGCCCGGCCACGTCGGCGCGCTGCTGGGCGGTTGCGAGCTGCTCGAGCCCGAAGCCGAAGAGCAGCGTCGCGTCGGTGGCGACCACCGATGCCAGTTCAGCCAGCCCGTCCGAACGCTCCCAATCCGAGAAGTTCTCGGGGCTGTCGGCGGGAGCGCCGAGCACCTGCCAGGCGCCGAGGCTCTGCTCGAAGCCCTCCGCCTGCGATGTGCCCGAGGTCGTGGTGAGCTTCGTGTCATCCATGATGACGCCGAGGCCGCCGCTCGAGGGGTCGGTCACATAGCTGACGACGAGCTCCACCTGGCTGCCCGCGTACGCCGACAGGTCGTACGAGACCGGCATCCAATCGGACGATCCGGTGACAGCATTCCACGCGCCCGAGGTCCCCGTGTTGAGGCAGGGGTTGCCACCGGTGAGGTACCGCCCCAGTGACGGGTGCAGCTCGAGCAGGAAGTTCACTTCGCACTCCGCCGGCACCAGCGTGGTGCTCGCGCCCCCCGCTTCGGGCAGTGTCGTCCAGATCTCGGTGTCGACCCGACGTACCTCGACGATGAGGTTGTCGTAGCTCGCCTCCATGTCGAATGCGATCTGCGCCTGGAACGCCGGCGCGTCGACTGCGGTCAGGGTCGTCAGGTCGAACGTGCGCCCGAGCCGTTGGTAGCCGTCGTCGACGTGACCGGCCGCTGCGGCGAATTCACCCTCGAAGGCGCCGAACGGGTCGGGATACTCGGCGACCCCCTCGCTCGCGAACTGCGGGAACTCGTCGACCGGGAGAGCGTCGCTCGTCACGACGAACGCCCCGACCTCGTCGATCGGGTTGTCCACCGTGGCCGGTCCGCCGAACTCCAGCGAGGCGCCGTCGAGCGGAGGAGCGGTGCCCTCGGTGCCGGACTGCACACCGGAATCGGCTCGCGTGTATCCGCCCAGGTAGTACTGGGTGAAGTCGTCGGCGAGCAGCAGGCAGTCGCCCCGCGGATCCACCGTGACCACGCACTCCTCTTCGGGAGCACCGTCCAGACCGTAGTAGATGCCGCCGAAGAGGCTGCCGCCGAGGCCGTAGTATGCCGTGGTCTCACCCGAATAGGCGAGCTTGCCTCCCTCGTTGAGGTAGTCGCGCATCGAGATCGTCAGGTACTGCTGTCGCTCCGCGACGGCCAGGTCGGGCAGCTCTTGGCCGCCATACGTGATCGAGAGATCCTCCGGATCCTGCGTCAGCCGGTTGTCACCCAGGTACCAGAGCGCCGCGTCGAAGTGCGAGAGCACGCCGAGGTGATGCGGAACGCCCTGAGCATCGACGTCCCACGTCGCGGGAGTGACACCGTTGGCCTCGAGTGCCGCGACGTGCTCGTCGAGGTACTTCGGTCCGGCGTTCGTCGGGGTGGGCTCGGGGTTCACGCCTGTGTAGTCCTCGTTTGCGATGACGAGCACGGGACTGCCTGAGTCCTGCTGCAGCACGTAGGTGAAGTGCTCGCTCTCGACGGGGCCGGCGTTTCGCGGGCCGACGTCGTTGGCGCTCGCGGTGCCGGTGAACCACACTTCGACGGAGTCGCCGGGGCTCGCACCCTGCACGAGTCCGCGGTACTCGGCGTAGTAGTCGACGTTCTCGAACCCGTACCGCTCGCCGCCGGCCCACTCCTCGAGCTTCTGCTTGACCGCTTTCCCACCGTTGATCGAGTAGTGCAGCGTCTTGGCCTTGAGCGCCCGCTTCGCGGTCACCGCCACTGGCTGAGGGTCGCCGTAGGAGACGGCGAAGCTGTCGACCCGGAAGTCCTCGGCCTCGCGATCGACCACCGACACCGGGTCGTCCGGGTCGAGCGCCGATTCGGCGACGGCGAGGGCGAACGGCACGTTCTTCTCGAACTCGGCCTGGATCAGCCCCTCGTCGTCGGGGAAGTGGAACCCGCTCTCGCAGGCCGCCGGCTCCCACGGGTCGTCGGGATCGACGCCGGATGCCGCCTCGCAGGTGGACATCTCGGGAGTGAATCCGAGCGTGCGGTAAGCCTCTTGCATGTGCGAGTCGGTGTCGCCGTTGGTCGTGTACAGCTCCGCCGAGATGTCGGGGTCATAGCCCGGAATGGCGGGATCAGTGTCATCGCCGACCATCGCCTCGTAGATCACGTCGTCAGGCGATGGAGTGGCCACCTGCCATCCGATGCCGTGAAGCAGCAGTTCGGCAGCCGAGTGGTAGTTCACGAGGAACTCGGGCGTGATCTCGGCGAACAGCGCGTCGAGAGCCTGCGTCTCGGGCTCCGAGCCCGGGGTCGGCCCGCGATAGGTGTCGCTCGCGGGGTTCGGCGACGACCCTTCGTTGTCATAGCCCCATCGAGTGGGGTAGTTGCGGTTCAGGTCGACGCCGTCGCCGGTCGTGATGCTGCCGTCGCCGTTGTTGTCGGCGAGATTCTTGCGCCAGAGGCGCTTGCCGTCCTGGAAGGTGTAGTCGTAGCCGTCGGGGTTCGCGACGGGGATGAACCAGAGTTCTGTCGTGTTGATGAGCTTGGTGATCCGAGGGTCGGAGCCGTAGCCGGCCAGCACCTCATCCAGAAGTCGCCGCACCATCTCCGGCGTGATCCACTCGCGCGCGTGCTGCGCTCCCACGTAGACCGTCGTCGGTCGCTGGCCGTCCTTCGTCTTCGCCGGGTTCTTGGTGACCCGCACGGCGGACATGTCGGTGCCGTTCACCGTCTGCCCGATCACCACGTGCTCGGCGATGGTGGGGTTGTCGGCGGCACGCTGCTTCAGTTCCTCCTGGATGCCGCCGGGCCCGAGGTACCTGTCGAACACCGTCTGCTGAACGGCGAAGGTGCGGGCCTGCGGCGCCGACTTCGCTTCGAGCAGGGTGCCTGACGCGGCCAGCTCGCTTGCCTGGGCACCGGTGATGATGACCTCCACCGCGACTTCGCCGGCCGCACCACCGTCGACCGGCTCGGAGACGATCTCGTGGCGATCGACACCCAGAGCGACGATGGCCGCGAGACCCTGGGAATCGACGACGCCGGTGTAGACCGCCAGGTTGTCGTCGCCCCCGCCCGGTGGTGGGCTCGCCATGCTCGGCATCGCGGTCACCCCCGTGATCACGAGCGCAGCGACGGTGGCGATGGCGAATCGACGAAACATGGAACTCCCTCGGTCCAGACGCGAACGGGCCCCATACTTCTCCCCGCCCCGGGGCAGGTCAAGGTGTGCGGTGAGATCCGGCCGGCCACTCAGTCCCGGCGAGCAGCCGCGCCGCCCTCGACCGTCACGATGCGATGGTCTTCGCCGTGGGTCAGCTCGGTCCGGAGGAACTGCTCGTCGGTGGGCAGTCGCAGGTCGAACCGCGAGTACGCGGCGATCGTCATGTCGGCGCGCCCGATCGTCAGGTCGAGGACGTGCCCGCCGACGCTCCGGTCGTCGGCCAGGAAGTGAACGTGCAGGCCCGCGACCGTGATGCCCTGGTAGATCGTCGGCGCCCAGAACCCGACGAGCGTGCCGCGTGTGTCAGAGAGCACGGTCTCGATCTGACCGCTCGTGACCTCCGCGAGCGGACGGAACGGGTGTTCCTGCCGCGGCGTCACGCGCACCCGCACCGACGTGAAGACTCCGTCGACGCGCACCGCGTGGAAGAGGTTCCGGCTCGCCAGCGCTTCCTCGACCTGATCGGTGAACGCGGCGAGATCGACTTCGGCGATCTCCGCAGCGATGCCGCCGACGAACCGGCAGACATCCACGAACGGCAGGATCTGCTCGTCACGCATCCGATCGGGGCGCTCGCCGACCGTGCACTCGAACACCGTCCCGTCGAGGATGATGACCTCGCCACCCAGGTGGTCGCAGCAGCCGATGCCGAAATCGCCGAGCCCGCGCACGTCGGCGACCGAGATTCCGGACTCGTATGCACCCGCGAGGAGCGCATCGAGCACCGCGAACTGTGTCACTGCGGCATCCGAGAGGCGGGGAGTCGTCACCCTTGCGAGGCTATCCCGCTCGCGGTGCGGTGCGGTCGTACGCCGGCGATGCCGAGCACCGATGACGACCACATCGTGCGTCTCCACGCTCCTCACGATAGGCGGGTGACGCGGGCGGAGGGCCGGACTGCCACGATGGGACGATGCACGAGGGAGACATCGTCGGCGCGATCGCGGATGCCGCCCGCGCGAGCACCGTTCGGGGGGTGCGCCTGATCGCCATCGACGGTCCGGCAGCGTCCGGCAAGACGACGATCTCGCGGCCGATCGCCGAAGAGCTCCGTGCGCCGATCATCGAGATCGACGACTTCGTCTCCTGGGCGGACGTCGCCGGGTGGTGGCCGCGGTTCGACGAGCAGGTCCTGGCCCCGCTGCTGTCCGGCCGCGACGCGCACTATCAGGTGCGCGACTGGCAGAACGATGAGTTCGGTGACGCGCTCGCCGGCTGGAAGACCGTCGCCCCGCATCCGTTCATCGTGCTCGAAGGCGTCACGTGCACACGTCGCGCCATCGCCGACCGGCTCGCGGTCCGGGTCTGGGTCGAGGCTCCCGCCGACGCGCGGCTTCGCCGAGGGATCGCCCGCGACGGGGAGACCCACCGGGCGCTCTGGGAGCGGTGGATGCAGGAAGAGGCGGCTTACTTCGCGCAGGACGGAGGGCGGGACCGCGCCGACTTCCTCGTCGACGGCACCGCGTGATGCGCGCCTTGGCCCCTCACCCGGGTGCCGCCGAGGGTCCTGTGAGGGCGAAGTACACTGGAGGGATCCCCTCCTGTATCCGCAGGAATCGCTCCGCGCCAGGAAATCCTCGTGACCACAGTCCCCGCCACCCGCAGTTTCGCAGTGCGGCACGTGCAGCTCGCACGCGCGGCGTTCGCGGCGATCGCGGCGGTCATGGTGACCTTCTCACCCGACCACTCCGCCGTCGTCGGACTGTCGATCTTCAGCGGGTTCGCGCTGGCATCCGGCTTGGTTCTCCTCGCAGCCGGATGGCTGGTCTACTCCGTCGACACGCGGTGGCCGAGCGTCGTGCTCGGCACGCTCTCGGTGATCGCCGGGCTGGCGGGCGGCATCGCCCAGCTGCGTTCGGTCACGATGTTCTTCGTCATCGTGATCGCATGGGCGCTGCTCACCGGGCTCGTCGAGGCGATCTCCGGAGCACGCGGCCTGCGCGCCGCCCGCCGACTGCCGAAGACGGATGCTGCCCGCACCGAGTCGCGCGACGGCCTGACCGTCGGCATCCTGACGATCGCACTCGGCCTCGCCCTGCTCCTGGTGCCGACCCAGTACGCGCTGCAGTACACGATCGAAGACGTGAACGCGACGTTCACGCTCACCGGCATCATCATCGGCGTCGGCATCTTCGGCGGCTACGCCGCGATCATCGCGGTCTACCTCGCCATCGCCGGGTTCTCGCCGCGCAGGTCGGCCGGGCCGGCACCGGACGATCTCGCCACCGCGGTGACGTCAGCCGCGACGCGCGAATCCGCCACCGACGACAGGGGCAAGGCATGACCGACGACAAGCCCACCCGCCGCGACCTGATGAAGCCCGTGCAGCTGCTCGGGCTTGCGTTCGGCTCGGCGCTGTTCGCGGGCATCGTCACGCTCGTGTCCATGGGGTTCTTCCAGCAGCGCAGCCCCGAGCAGGCTCCGGCGGCGCTTCA
Organism: Microbacterium sp.; assembly: GCA_035630115.1. GTDB lineage: Bacteria > Actinomycetota > Actinomycetes > Actinomycetales > Microbacteriaceae > Microbacterium. The sequence goes on from DASQLG010000060.1 coordinate 12,364, forward strand.
GCTCGCGCTCATCGTCGCCGGAGTCACCTTCATCGTGGTGCTGGTGATGCTGGCCCTGATGCTACTGGCGGTCGACCCCGCGCAGGTCAAGAAGCAGATCGACCGGCCGGTGCTGCTCCCGGACGAGAAGCGCGGCGATGCCGATCCGGATGCCGCGGCATCCGGCGACCCGAAGGCCTGACGCCCCGGCTCAGAGCTCGTCGACGAGCCGCGAAGCGAGCCCGGTGTAGGTCGCGGGAGTCAACGCGAGCAGACGCTGCTTCGCCGCGTCGCCGATGTCGAGGCCCTCGACGAACGCCGCGAGTTCGGCCCCGCCCACGCGCCGCCCTCGGGTGAGGTCCTTCAGAAGGGCGTACGGGTCGGAGATCTGCGAGCGACCCGCCGCGATCTCGGCGCGCACGACGGTCTGGATCGCCTCGCCGAGCACTTCCCAGTTCGCCTCGAGGTCGGCATCCAGCACCGGCTGGGCGAGCGAGATCTCACCGAGCCCGCGCGTGAGGTTGTCCAGCGCGAGCAGCGAGTGCCCCAGCGCGACGCCGATGTTGCGCTGCGTCGTCGAGTCGGTCAGGTCGCGCTGCAGGCGGGAGGTGACGAGCGTCGAGGCGAGCGTAGCGAGCAGCCCGCCCGAGATCTCGAGATTGGCCTCGGCGTTCTCGAAGCGGATGGGGTTGATCTTGTGAGGCATCGTCGACGAGCCGGTCGCGCCCGCGACGGGGATCTGGGCGAAGTAGCCGAGGGAGATGTAGGTCCACACGTCCGTCGCGAGATTGTGCAGGATGCCGCCGGCATGGCGGATCCGGTCGTACAGCTCGACCTGCCAGTCGTGCGATTCGATCTGCGTCGTGAGGACGTTGAATCCGATGCCGAGGCCCTGGATGAAGGTGCGCGACAGCTCGGGCCAGTCGACGTCGGGCTCGGCCGCGAGGTGAGCCGACCAGGTGCCGGTGGCCCCGGAGAATTTCGCCAGATACTCGGATGCCACCACCTGCGCCGCAAGCCGCTCGAGGCGCCAGACGAAGACGGCGAGCTCCTTACCCATCGTCGTGGGTGTGGCCGGCTGCCCGTGCGTGCGCGAGAGCATCGCCGCCTCCCGGTGCTGCTCGGCCAGATCACGGAGGGTGGCGATGACGCCGCGCAGCTTGGGCAGCCACACCGTGGTCACCGCGCGCTGGACCGTGAGCGCGTACGAGGCGGAGTTGATGTCCTCGCTCGTGCACGCGAAGTGGGTGAGTTCGGCGATCCCGTCGAGACCGAGGGTCGACAGGCGGTCTCGCACCAGGTACTCCACGGCCTTGACGTCGTGCCGCGTGACGGCTTCCTTCTCTGCGAGCCAGTCGATCTCGCGCTGCCCGAAGTCGCGGTAGAGCGCCCGCAGACGCTCTTTGTCGGCATCCGGCAGCGGGGAAGAGCCGAACAGCGAGCGGTCGGTCAGGGCGACGAGCCACTCGACCTCGACCTCGACGCGTGCGCGGTTGAGTCCCGCCTCGGAGAGGTAGTCCGCCAGCGCACCGACCGCCGCGAAGTACCGTCCGTCGAGCGGGCTGAGCGGCTGGGGAGGAAGAGAGGTCACGGGACTCGATCATACCGAGAGGTCGCGGGCGACCATCGGCGGATGCGCTCGCAGACCTCAGTGGACGATCGGCGGTCAAGGGGTGACAACCGGATGGGCTTCGCCTAGCCTGACGGGGTACGTCCGATGTCCCCCCTTCGATCGGAGTCTTCCGTGCGCCGTCTCAATGTCGTCTCGGCTTCCGCAGCGATCGCTGCCCTTCTCCTCACCGGCGTCGCCGCCGCCCCCGCGGTCGCGGCGGAGGGCGACGAGCTGTTCATCAGCGAGTACATCGAGGGCAGTTCGAACAACAAGGCCGTAGAGATCTACAACCCGACGGATGCCGCCGTGGATCTGTCCGGCTACGCGGTTCGGATGTACTTCAACGGAAACACCACGGTGGGGCTGACCGTCGCACTGAGCGGTACCGTCGCCGCCGGAGACGTGTTCGTGGTTGCCCAGGCCTCGTCGAGTGCCACCATCCTGGCGCAGGCCGATCTGACGAACGGCTCCGGTTGGTACAACGGCGACGACGCGGTAACCCTCATCAGAGGCGACGCGGTGATTGACTCCGTCGGCCAGATCGGCGTCGACCCCGGCACCCAGTGGGGTTCGGACCCGACCTCCACCGCGGACAACACGCTGCGGCGCCTCCCCGGCGTCTGCGCGGGCGACACGAATGCCACCGACGCGTTCGATCCCGCCCCCCAGTGGGCGGGGTTCGCCAGCGACACGTTCGACGGGCTGGGCGCGCACTCCTGCGGTGAGGTGCCGCCCCCGCCGGTGGCCGACTGCAACGCCGAGACCGTCACGATCGGGTCGGTGCAAGGGCCGGGCGCTGCGTCCCCGGTGGCAGGCCAGACCGTGCGCGTCGAGGGCGTCGTCGTCGGCGACTTCCAGGCACCCGGCGGTCTCAGCGGCTACTTCCTGCAGGATGGCGGAGACGGAGATGCGCTGACCTCCGACGGCATCTCGGTCTTTGCGCCCGGAGCCGCTCTGGACGTGTCCGTCGGCCAGATCGTGCATGTCGTGGGCGGGGTGAGTGAGTTCGCATCCGCCGGCGGTACGCTCACCCAGATCTCTGCAATCGATGCAGCCGTGTGCGCGGAAGATGCGCCGATCCCCGCGCCGATCCCCATCACCCTGCCGGCCGGCGCCGACGTCTACGAGCCCCTCGAGGGCATGTACGTGACCTTCCCGCAGTCACTCTCGATCCTCGAGTACTTCGAGTTCGGGCGCTTCGGAAGCATCGACGTCGGACTCGACCGGCAGATGACTCCCACTGCGGTGGTGGAACCCGGGCCGCAGGCGCAGGCGCTCGCACTGGAGAATGCGAGCGAGCGCATCACGCTCGATGATGGTCGCGGCAGCCAGAACCCCGACCCGGCGATCCACCCGAACGGCGAGATCTTCACGCTGGCAAACACCTTCCGTGGCGGCGATCAGCTCAAGAACATCACCGGTGTGCTGGATTATCGGTTCGGCGGGTGGACGGTGCAGCCGACCGAAGGCGCCGACTACACCGCGGTGAATCCGCGTCCGGCTGTTCCGGAGGTGGGCGGCGACATCACCGTCGCGAGCTTCAACGTTCTGAACTACTTCACGACGATCGACCCGACGCCGACCAATTCGAACGACGACGACTACACACGCGGCGCCGACACCGAGGAGGAGCTCTTCCGTCAGCAGGCGAAGATCGTGGCGGCACTTACCGATATCGGCGCCGACGTGTTCGGCCTCATCGAGATCGAGAACAGCGGCGTTCCCGGGTTCCCCGACAGCACGGCCGAACCCAACGAAGCGGTGGCGACTCTCGTCGCCGCGGTGAACGCCGAACTCGGTGGGGACGTGTACGACTACATCGCCACCGGCGTCATTGGCAGCGACGCGATCACGACGGCCCTGATCTACAAGATCGCGACCGTTGAGCCGCTCGGTGAGTACGCCGTGCTCGACGACACAGTCGACCCCGACTTCGCCGACATCAATCGGCCGGCGCTCGCGCAGACCTTCGCCCAGGTCGGCGGGAGCGAGCCGGTGACGGTCGTGGTCAACCACCTCAAGTCGAAGGGCTCGGATTGCAACGATCTGGGTGACCCCGACACAGGCAGCGGCGCAGGCAACTGCAACATCACGCGTACGAAAGCCGCAACGGCTCTCGCGAAGTGGCTGGAAACCGACCCGACCGAGCAAGGGGCGGGGCGTGAGCTGATCATCGGCGACCTCAACTCCTACGACAAGGAAGATCCGATCGATGCGCTCCTCGCCGAGGGCTACACGGATCTGCTTCACGAGTTCCAGGGGGAGTACGCATACTCCTACGTGTTCGACGGCCAACTCGGCTACCTCGACTACGCGCTCGCCAACGCCGGCCTCGTCGACGACGTGACGGGTGCCGACGTCTGGCGCATCAATGCCGACGAGCCGAGCTTGATCGACTACGACATGTCGTTCAAGCAGCTCGCACAGGACGCGCTGTTCGCACGTGACCCCTTCCGATCGAGCGATCACGACCCGGTCGTCGTCGGCCTCGATCTGACGCCCGACACGACTCCGCCGACGCTCGCCGTGACCGCCGACCCCGCGAACGTGTGGCCGCCGAACAACAAGGCGCGCACCGTCACGATCACGTTCGAGGCTGCGGACGACTCGGGGAACGTGAGCGTCGAACTGGTCGAGACGACCGCGACCGGCAACGAGAAGGCGGCCGTCAGTCCGCTCGGTGATGACACCTTCTCGGTGATCGCCGCGATCGGAGCGGTCTACACCTTCACCTACGAGGCGCGGGACGCCGCGGGCAACACGACGACGGCCACGGCCACGGTGAAGGTCGAGCGATAGATCCCGATCCGCCCCGCGTCAGACCGTCGCGGGGCGGATCGCCGGCTCCAGCTGACGGAAGAGGGAGCGGCTGCCGCTTTCGATCATGACGAGCACTTCGTCGAACATGGCGGGCCCGGCGTAGTACGGATCGGGCACATCGATTGCGCGCGCGCCGTGATCGAAGGACATCAGCAACGCGATCTTGTCGGCATCCGCCTCGGTGCGCGCCCACCCGCGCAGGATGCGCTCGTGGCTGCGATCCAACGCGACGACGAGATCGTTGCGCGCGAAGTCGGCGTGCGTGAACTGCCGCGCACGGTGGCGCGTTCCGTCGTACCCGTGGCGGTGGAGCGCGTCGATCGTGCGCTGATCGGCTCGCTCACCCACATGCCAGTCGCCTGTTCCCGCGCTGGTCGAGGAGACGCGCTCCCCGAGTCCGGCGGCATCCGCGAACCAGCGGAACACCACATCCGCCATCGCGGAGCGGCAGATGTTGCCGGTGCACACGAACACGACGTGGAAGGGCTCCCCGGTGCTCGCAGTCATGCGTACATTCTGCGACCCCCAACCGGTTCCTGCACAACACTCATCGAGCCGGACTTGTCCCCACCGCCTCGCCTTCGGTCGGCGCTGCCGCAGCGCGAGGGCCAGCGTGGTCGGCATGTCGATACCGTGCGGCCCCGACGCAGCACACACGCTCGAGATCCTCGGGGCCGTTCAGCGCCAGCTTCGAGATGCGGAGAGTCGCCTCTCCGACGTTGCCGCGCGCGCCGTCGCCCTGTCAGAGCAGACGCACTGGCGAACGGATGCCGCCACCCGGTTCCACGCGAACGCCGACGCGTGGCGGAGCGATGTCGCCTCCCTCGCAGACAAGGTGGCGGGTGCCAGCGAGCACCTGGGGCGCGACTGCGCGCGGGTGGAAGCGCAGGTCTGGTGGTGGGGAGGGTGAGCGATGACCTCGACATCCGCAGCGGAGGGGCGGTCGCGGTCGACACCGCGACGCTCCGCAGGGCGGCGAGCGGGTTCCGGAGCCTGGCCGCCGAGCTCGACGAGATCGCCCACGTCGTCGGGGTCGCCGGGCACCGGCTGTTCGAGGTGTCAGGCGTCGTCTTCGGGGCCGCGTATGCGATCGAGCATGCACGGCGGCGCATCGTCTCGGCGAGGGACGCGGCGAACGACATGGTGGGGTCGCTGCTGGGCGCCGCGGCCGTGTACGAGATCGTCGAGCTGCGCACCGAGCGGGCGGCAGCTGAGGCGGCGGGTGATGCGGCGGGCGTCGCGCACATCGATGCACGACTGGAGATGGTGACGCGCGCCCACCCCGTCGCGGCGGACCGCGCGACCCTCAGCGCCGTCGAGCACTGGGTGAGCTGGCCAGGCGAACTCGCCCGGCAGGCTCCCGGCCTGCTGTGGTGGCTGGCACCGGGACTGCATTCGGTCGCCGTTCCGCTCGCCTGGTCGGCGCAGCGGGTGGTCGGCGCCATCGGCGCGGGAACCGTGCCGTCGACGTCACGCCTGAGCGGAACGCCGAAGGCGGTGGTGGTGACGCCGGTCGCGCTGCGCGGGCCTGCCACCGGACCGCGCTCGTTGGCGGATGCCGCGGCGCGGGTGCCCGGCGGCGCCGCCGCGCGCATCCGGGTCGAGCGGTACACGATGGCTGATGGCTCCCGGCAGTTCGCCGTCTATGCCGCCGGCACCCAGACGGCAGCTTCGAACCCCCGTGAGCCCTTCGACATGGACTCGAACGTCGAGCTCTACACCGGCGAGCGCTCGGCCTCGTACGACGCGACACTCGCAGCTCTCGAACAGGCGGGCGCGCGACCGGGCGATGTCGTCCACGCCTTCGGCCATTCTCAGGGGGCGATGGTGGTGACGCATGTGGCGATGGAAGGCGGATACGACGCGCGGACGCTGGTCACGTTCGGCTCACCGGTCGAGGGCGACGTCGGCGACGGCACCCTCAGCGTCACCCTTCGCCACAGCGACGACCCGGTGACCGCGCTCGCCGCCGGCGGCCACGCCGGGTCGGTGGGAGCGCCCGGCAGTTTCGTCGCCGAGCGCACCTCTGATCCGCGGCCGGGCGTCCAGGACGTGGCGCTGCCCGCACACGGCATCGATGCCTACGCACATACCGCGCAGCTTCTCGACGCCTCGGACGACGCCCGCATGGTCGCGGTGCGGAAGGTCTTCGATGAACTCGATGCCGCGGCATCCGTCGACATCACGGAGTACGCGGCGGTGCGCGCGGCGGTGCTCGCGCCGCAACCGCGTCCGGGCCCAGCTGCGCTCAGTCCTTCTTCTTCGGGCGCAGGATGATGCCGAAGATCCAGTTGATCAGCGAGATGATGATCGCCGCCACCACTCCCCACCAGAAGTCCTCGACGCGCAGGCCCCAGCTCCAGAAGCTCGTGATCCACGCGGTGAGCCACAGCAGGAAGGCGTTGATGATCAGGCCGATCAGGCCGAGCGTGAGGATGTAGATCGGGAACGCCAGGATCTTGATGACCGTCCCGATGAACGTGTTCACGAGGGCGAAGATCGCCGCGACGACGAGAAGCGTGATGACGAGCTGCAGCGTCTCGCCCGGCGGGAACGGGATGATCGTGACCATCAGCGCCGGGATAAGGGTGACGACCCAGATCGCGAACGCGTTGACGACGACACGGATGAGGAAGCCCATAGTGCGTCAGTCTGCCATGTGAGATCGGATGCGCCGAGAGGGTTCTCCGGCGTTCTGCGGGCCGGACGGACTGGGGTGCGGCCGGAATAGACTCGGCACCGTGACCGACGCACCCCAGATCCCCGTCCGGGTCCGCCCCGAGATCGCCGCGCTCCCCGCGTACAAGCAGGGCAAGCAGGCCGGCGCCGATGCGTACAAGCTGTCGAGCAACGAGAACCCGTTCGATCCGCTGCCCGGCGTGCTCGATGCGGTGCACCGCGCGACCGCACTGAACCGTTATCCGGATGCCTCGGCCGGGCGACTGCGGCGGCGCCTCGCCGAGCGGTTCGGCCTCGACGCCGACTCGGTGCACGTGGCGGCCGGCAGCGTGTCGATCCTGTCCCAGCTCGTGCTCGCCACGTCGGGCCCGGGCGACGAGGTGATCTTCGCGTGGAGGTCGTTCGAGGCCTACCCGTGGCTCGCGGTCGTCGCCGGGGCGACGCCGATCCAGGTGCCGCTGACCGCCGACGCGCGCCACGACCTGCCGGCGATGGCCGCCGCCGTCACGCCCCGCACTCGCGCGATCATCGTGTGCAGCCCGAACAACCCCACCGGGCCGATCGTGACACAGGCCGAGTTCGACGCGTTCGCCGACGCGGTGCCTTCCGACGTGCTCCTCATCCTCGATGAGGCCTACGCGGAGTTCGTGACCGACCCGGATGCCGTCGACGGCATGCGCGTGCTCGCTGCGGACAATCGCGCGAACGTGGTCGTGCTGCGCACCTTCTCGAAGGCCTTCGGGCTGGCGGGCCTGCGCATCGGCTACGGGATCGGGCACCCGCGCATCCTGGACGCGGCTCGGAGCACCAGCATCCCACTGTCGGTGACGGCGCACGCCGAGGAGGCCGCGCTCGCCAGCCTCGACGCCGAAGAGGCGCTGCTCGAGCGGGTGCGCACGATCGCCGAGCGCCGCGACCGGCTCGCCGCCGCGCTGCGCGCGAGCGGATGGCGCGTGCCGGACGCGCAGGGCAACTTCGTCTGGCTCCCGGCGGGGCGGGAGTCGCTCGACATGGCGGGCGCGTTCGACGCCGCCGGACTGATCGTGCGTCCCTTCGCGGGCGACGGCCTGCGCATCAGCGTGGGCGAAGAAGACTCTGTCGAGAAGGTCCTACGCATCGCGGCATCCGTTGTGAAGGACCTCCCAGAGGACCATTCCGGGCGCGGGCTAGCGTAGAACGGTGACTTTGCCTCAGAACGCGCTGCCCCATGAGGTCGTGCCGGGCGACGCGCCCGAACTCGTTCGCGTGCTCGCGGCCGACGGCTCCCTCGCACCCACGCCCGCCGCGGAGCCCTACCTCGGCATCATCGATGCGCTGACGGATGCCGAGCTCGAGGGCTTCTATCGCGACATGTTCATCAGCCGGACCTTCGACCAGCAGGCCACGAACCTGCAGCGTCAGGGTCAGCTCGCCCTCTGGCCACCGAGCTTTGGACAGGAAGCCGCGCAGGTGGGCTCGGCCCGCGCCGCGCGGACCCAGGACCACCTGTTCCCCTCCTACCGCGAGCACGTGGTCTGCACGATCCGCGGCGTCGACCCGGTGGACATCATCCGCGTGATGCGCGGGCTCACCCACGGCGGCTGGGATCCGTTCGACCCGCGCAATGGAAACACGCACATCTACACGCTCGTGCTCGGATCGCAGACGCTGCACGCCACCGGCCTGGCGATGGGGCTCGTCTTCGACGGCAAGACCGGTTCGGGAGACCCCGAGCGCGATGAGGCCGTCATCGTCTACTACGGCGACGGCGCGTCGAGTCAGGGTGACGTGCACGAGGCGATGGTGTTCGCGGCGAGCTACCGCACCCCGGAGGTGTTCTTCCTGCAGAACAACCAGTGGGCCATCTCGGTGCCGGTCGCCACCCAGTCGCGGGCGCCGCTCTATCGCCGTGGCCCGGGGTACGGCATCCCGAGCATCCCCGTCGACGGCAACGACGTGCTGGCGAGCTACGCCGTGACCAAGGTGGCGCTCGACGAGGCGCGTGCGGGAGGCGGACCCCGTGCGATCGAGGCGATGACCTACCGCATGGGCGCCCACACCACGAGCGACGACCCCACGAAGTACCGCACCTCCGACGAGGAGGCGTCCTGGGCGCGCCGCGATCCGATCGCGCGCATGGCCGCCTATCTGCGCGGCCGGGGTGCGTCGGACGCGTTCTTCGCCGGCGTCGAGGCGGAGGGATCGGCGTTCGCCGAGGATGCGCGCGTGCGCACGACCGCGCTCGGCGGCATCCCCACCGATCTGATGTTCGACCACGTCTACAGCGAGCAGCATCCGCTCATCGACGCGCAGCGAGAATGGCTGGGCGAGTACGAGGCATCCTTCGACGAGGGCGCATCGTGAGCGGCTCGATCGAGACGCTGCCCCTCAGCCGCGCCCTCAACGCGGGGCTGCGGCGCGCGCTTGCCGAGAACGACCGCGTGCTCCTGATGGGTGAGGACATCGGGCGGCTCGGCGGGGTGTTCCGCGTCACCGAGGGGCTGCAGGCCGAATTCGGTGAGCAGCGCGTGCTCGACACCCCGCTGGCCGAGTCCGGCATCGTCGGCACCGCGATCGGACTCGCGATGGGCGGGTTCCTGCCGGTGTGCGAGATCCAGTTCGACGGCTTCGTCTTTCCCGCCTTCGACCAGATCACCTCGCAGCTGGCGAAGATCACCAACCGCCACGAGGGCGCGCTGAGCATGCCGGTCGTGATCCGCATCCCCTACGGCGGACACATCGGTGCGGTCGAGCACCACCAGGAGAGCCCGGAGGTGTACTTCACCCACACGCCCGGACTCCGCGTGGTCAGCCCGTCCACCCCGAACGACGCGTACTGGATGATCCAGGACGCCATCACCTCGACCGACCCCGTGATCTTCCTCGAGCCCAAGAGCAGGTACTGGCAGAAGGGCGAGGTGGATGCGTCCGGTCGTGCTCTGCCGCTGCACGCCAGCCGGCTCGTGCGCCGCGGCACAGACGTGACGCTGGTCGGTCACGGCGCAATGGTCGCGACGCTCCTGCAGGCCGCCGCGCTCGCCGAGTCGGAGGGCACTTCCTGCGAGGTCGTGGACCTCCGCTCGCTCTCCCCCGTCGACTACGGGCCGATCCTCGATTCGGTGCGCCGCACCGGCCGGATGGTCTACGCCCAGGAGGCGCCCGGCTTCTCCTCGCTCGGCTCGGAGATCGCGGCGACCGTCATGGAGAAGGCGTTCTACGCGCTCGAGGCACCGGTCCTGCGCGTGTCGGGCTTCGACGCCCCGTTCCCCCCGGCCAAGCTCGAGGGCACCTACCTCCCGGATGCCGACCGCATCCTCGAGGCCGTCGACCGCACCCTGGCGTATTGATGACCCGCCCCCTTCTTCCCCCGAGACTGCATGCGGTGGTCGAGACTGCAGGTAATACCTGCATTCTCGCGGCCCTTATGCAGTCTCACGGTCAGAGGGTCGGCCGAAAGGACACCGGATGAGCACTCAGACGTTCCTCCTCCCCGACGTCGGCGAGGGTCTCACCGAAGCCGAGATCGTGTCGTGGCGGGTCGCGCCCGGCGACGCGGTCTCCGTCAACGACGTCCTGGTCGAGATCGAGACCGCGAAGTCCCTCGTCGAGCTGCCTTCGCCGTTCGCCGGAGTCGTGGGCGACCTGCTGGCCGCCGAAGGCGAGACCGTCGCCGTCGGGGCGGCGATCATCACGATCGCCGGCGCCGACGCGTCGGCGCCTCCTGCGACCGCCGGCCAGAGCGAGCACGGCGAGCCGCATGACGCTTCGACAGGCTCAGCGGGAGCCGGAGGTTCGGTCCTGGTCGGCTACGGCAGCGCGGGCCACGTGCAGTCGCGCCGACGCAAGCCCGATGCGGCCACAAGCGCGGCGACCGTGAGATCCTCGGTCGGCGTGGCCGCCAAGCCGCCGATCCGCAAGCTCGCCCGCGACCTCGGCGTCGACCTCACCGACGTGGTTCCCAGCGGGCCGGCCGGCGATGTGACCCGCGACGACGTCATGAAGCGCGCCTCGCAGGCCAGCGTGTTCCGCAACATCGAGACTCCGGACTGGGGTGCGGTGCGCGAGGAGACCATTCCCGTCGCCGCGGCATCCGCTGCGCCGCAGGCTCCCGCCGTCTCCGCCGACGGCCGCGAGGAGTCGATCCCCGTCCGCGGCGTGCGCAAGGCGACCGCCAACGCGATGACCAGCAGCGCGTACACCGCTCCGCACGTGTCGGTCTGGGTCGACGTCGACGCCTCGCGGACCATGGAGCTCGTCAAGCGGCTGAAGACCTCGCCCGACTTCGCGGACGTGAAGGTCTCGCCCCTGCTCATCATGGCGCGCGCCGTGATCTGGGCGGTGCGCCGCACCCCGATGGTCAACGCTGCGTGGGTCGATTCCGACGACGGCGCGCAGATCCGCGTGCGCCACTATGTGAACCTCGGGATCGCGGCCGCGACACCGCGCGGACTGCTGGTGCCCAACATCAAGGACGCGCAGGAGCTCAACACCCGCGAACTCGCCCGAGCGCTCGAGAAGCTCACGCTCACGGCTCGGGAGGGCAAGACCACGCCGGCCGACCAACAGGGCGGCACGATCACGATCACCAACATCGGTGTCTTCGGGGTCGATGCGGGGACCCCGATCATCAACCCGGGTGAGGTGGGCATCGTCGCGCTCGGGGCCATCCGGCAGAAGCCGTGGGTCGTCGACGGCGAGGTGCGTCCTCGCTGGGTGACGACGGTCTCCGGCTCGTTCGATCACCGGGTGGTCGACGGCGACGGGGTCTCGCGCTTCATCGCCGACGTCGCGTCGGTGCTCGAAGAGCCGGCACTCCTGCTCGACTGACGACTGACATGGTCTTCGGGGGCTTCCATCGCGACGCACCGGAGTTCTTCCGGGAGCTCGCGGCCGACAACACCAAGGCGTGGTGGGTGGCGAATCAGGATCGCTACATCGCTCACGTGCGCGGTCCGTTCGAAGCGCTCGCCGCAGAGCTCGAACCCGAGTTCGGCGATGTGAAGATCTTCCGGCCCTACCGCGACGTGCGCTTCAGCGCGGACAAGACGCCGTACAAGGTTCAGATCGCGATGGTGACGCGAGCGCCGGTCGCGCACTACCTGCAGTTGAGTGCCACCGGACTGCTCCCGGGCGGCGGCGTCTACGACGTTCCGCCCGCAGCCCTGGCGCGCTTCCGTGAGATCGTGGACGATCCCCGACTCTCGGGCGAGCTCGAGGCGGTGCTGGCAGACATGCGCGCACAGGGGTTCGCGCTGATGAGTGGGGACGCTCTTCGCACCGCTCCGCGTGGCTACCCGGTCGACCATCCCCGCATCGAGCTGCTGCGGCTCAAGCGCCTGGCGATCGGGCGTGAAGACGAGATCGATGACTGGCTGTGGACGCCCGACGCGTTCGACATAGTGAGCGACGCCTGGCGGACAGTCTCGCGGTGGCGGCTCTGGGTGTCGGAGAACCTCGGCGACCTCATCGTCCGCCCCGAGCGCCGGTGACTCCTAGCCGGTTTGAGAACGATTATCAATAGCGTTAGGCTGGGCGCATGACCCTCCGACGCCTCGCTGCTCCCGTCGCGCTCGCCGCGGCATCCGTCCTCCTCCTGGCCGGATGCGCGACCGTCACGGATGCCGCAGCATCCGATGACCGGATCGCCGTCGTCGCATCGACCAACGTGTACGCCCAGATCGCGGAGGAGATCGGCGGCGAGTTCGTCGAGGTCACCCCCATCGTGTCGTCGGCCGGCCAGGACCCGCACTCCTTCGAGCCGAGCGCCCGCGACCAGCTCACGATCCAGCGCGCCGACCTCATCGTCGAGAACGGCGGCGGGTACGACGCGTTCGTCGACGCGCTCATCGAGGCGAGCGGATCGACCGCGCCGGTCGTCACGGCCGTCGAGTTCTCGCACGACTGGCCGGACAACGCCGGCCACGAAGAAAAGGCCGAGCCCGCCGACGACGAGCACGGCGACCACGCCCACGAGCACGTGGAGGGCTTCAACGAGCACGTCTGGTACGACCCGCACACGATCGAGCACGTCGCCGAGCAGATCGCGCACGAGCTCGGCGAACTGCTTCCCGCCAAGGCCGACACGTTCGAGGCGAGCGCGGCCGCCTTCGCCGACGGCGTCGCCACCCTCGAGACCGCCCTCGCCGAGATCGAGACGACGGATGCCGGTGCTGAGGTGTTCGTGACCGAGCCCGTTCCGCTGTACCTCGTCGCGGCGGCGGGGCTGGTCAACGTGACTCCGGATGCCTTCACCGAGGCCGTCGAGGAGGGACAGGATGTCTCCCCCTCCACGCTGCTGGGGTCGTTCAAGCTGCTGCGCGCGGGCGAGGCGCGGGTGGTCATCGCCAACACGCAGACCGGCGGTGCGGAGACGGCCGAGATGACCTCCGAGGCGGAATCGCTGGAGATCCCGGTCGTCGAGTTCTCGGAGACCCTCCCCGACGGCCAGACTTATCTCTCGTGGATGCAGGCGAACATCGAGGCCCTCGCGGGAGGGCTCGGACGGTGACCGCACCGCTGGAGATCACGGGTGCCGCGCTGCGCCGCGGAGACCGCGACCTCTGGAGCGGGCTCGACCTCACCGTGCACCCCGGCGAGCTGATCGCCGTGCTCGGCCCGAGCGGATCGGGCAAAACCACGCTCCTGCGCGCGATCCTCGGGCTCGAGCGCCTGAGCGCCGGGCGCGTCACGGCGCTGGGACAAGAGGTGCGCGGCCGCGGAAACCGGCGCATCGGCTACATCCCGCAGCAGCGCCCCCTTCCACGGGACACGTCCCTGCGCGGGCGCGACCTCGTCGCCCTCGGGATCGACGGCCATCGCTTCGGGCTGCCGTTCCCTCGCCGCATCGACGCCGGACGCGTCGACCGGCTCATCGACGCGGTGGGCGCGCGGGACTTCGCCGACAGCCCGGTCGGCCTGCTCTCCGGCGGCGAGCAGCAGCGCCTCCGCGTCGGCCAGGCGCTGGCCGATGACCCTCGGCTGCTGCTGTGCGACGAGCCGCTCACGAGCCTCGACCTCGCGAACCAGCAGGCGGTCGTCGGCCTTATCGACCGGCACCGGAAAGACACCGGCGCCGCCGTGCTGCTGGTGACCCACGACATCAACCCGCTCCTGGGCAAGGTCGACCGTATCCTCTACATCGCGAACGGACGCTTCACGCTCGGCAAGCCCGGCGAGGTGCTCCGCTCCGACGTGCTGACCGATCTGTACGGCGCGAACGTGTTCGTGCTTCGCGCCGGAGACCGGCTCGTCGTGGTCGGCGCCCCCGACGCGGAGGAATCGCACCACCACCACGAGACGGCGCACGAGTGAACTGGCCCGACATCCAGGACGCGATGTTCGGCGGCCTGGCCGACTACGGCGAGATCCTCCTGCTGGTGTCGAACTCGGTCATCGCCGGCGCCGTGCTCGGCCTGGTCGGCGGTCTCGTCGGCGTGTTCGTCATGCAGCGCGACATGGCGTTCGCCGTGCACGGCATCAGCGAGCTCTCCTTCGCCGGGGCCGCCTTCGCGCTCCTGGTGGGCTTCGACGTGGTCACCGGGTCGATCGTCGGCTCCCTCATCGCCGCGGCGATCATCGGAGTGCTCGGCGCCAGGGCGCGGGACCGCAACTCGATCATCGGCGTGCTGATGCCGTTCGGCCTCGGCCTGGGCATCCTGTTCCTCTCCCTCTACGACGGCCGCAGCGCCAACCGGTTCAGCCTGCTCACCGGGCAGATCGTCTCGGTGCAGACCGGCCAGCTCGGCTGGCTCATCGCGATCAGCGCGTTCGTGCTGATCGGGATGCTGCTCATCTGGCGGCCACTCCGGTTCGACTCGCTCGACCCGCAGTCCGCCGCGGCCCGCGGGGTGCCCACGACCGCGGTCTCGCTCACCTTCATGCTCCTGCTCGGCCTGATCGTCGCGGTCAGCGTGCACATCATCGGCGCGCTTCTGGTGATGGCGCTGCTGGTGACACCGGCAGCGGCGGCGATGCGCATCGCGACCGGGCCCATCGCCGTGCCTCTGCTGGCGGCAGCCTTCGGGTTCGTGTCGGCCGTGGGCGGCATCCTGCTGGCGATCGCGGGCACACTGCCGGTCAGTCCCTACATCACGACCATCTCATTCATGATCTACCTCGTGTGCCGCGGCATCGGCGCGCGCCGCGACCGTGTGACGAGGGACGCGTGAAGAACACGGGACGAACCGACTCCGATCGCGCGGGCGACGGGCGATGAACGCGATTTCTCCCGGCCGTTTGACCTCCGCGAGCCCTGCCCACCTTTTCGCCGACCGCTCCCGGCGGTCGTCCAGAGCCGCTCGGTAGAATCGCGCACATGGTCCAGCGCAACACGTGGCAGCGCGATCGGGTGCGCGAAGCGCTCGGCGACGCGAGCGGCTTCGTCAGCGCCCAGAGCCTGCATGCCACCCTCCGAGAGGAGAACACCGGGATCGGCCTGGCGACCGTGTACCGCGCACTGGCCGGACTCGCTGCGCAGGGCGAGGCGGATTCGCTGCAGAGCCCGGAGGGCGAGAGCCTGTATCGTGCCTGCACGTCGCCCGGACACCACCACCACCTCATCTGCCGCTCCTGCGGCCTGACCGTCGAGATCGAGGCGACCGACGTCGAGCAGTGGGCGCACCAGACCGCGGCCCAGCACGGCTTCAGCGAAGCCGAGCACATCGTCGACATCTTCGGGCTGTGCGCCGCGTGCGCGCAGGCCCGAGCGCGTGAGCGTGTCGCGGACTGACTCTTCTCCCGTCGCCGCGCCGCCGCGCTCGGGATCCTTCCTCGTCGCGCTCGTGATCGGTGCGGCGGTGATCGGCGCGCTGTTCGCGATCGACGCGTTCGCCCCGAACCTCTTCCCGGCGTCGCTGCCCACCCGCGCGCAGGACGGCCTGACCCTCGCGGTGAGCGTTCTGATCGAGTCGCTCCCCTTCGTCGCCCTCGGCGTGCTGCTCTCGATCGTCGTGCAGGTCTGGGTGCCGCCCGGAGTGATCGAACGATGGATGCCGCGGCGGGCGTGGGCGCGACGCGCCGTGCTGTCGCTCCTCGGCATGGTCGTGCCGGTATGCGAATGCGGCAATGTGCCGTTCGCCCGCGGACTGCTCATGCGCGGGTTCACCGTGCCCGAGACCCTCACCTTCCTCATCGCGGCGCCGATCGTGAACCCGATCGTGATCATCACGACGCATCAGGCGTTCGGCTTCGACGACAGCATCCTGATCGCCCGCCTCCTGGGCGGCTACGCGATCGCGAATCTCATCGGGTGGCTGTACAGCCGGCACCCCGACCCCGACGGCCTGCTCACCGATCGGTTCCGCGACACGTGCGCCCTGGTGATCGATGAGCCGGGCGGGCGCGGCCGCCGCAGCCTGGCGCAGTTCGTGATCGAGCTGCGGGCCGTGATGCCCGCCCTGGTGATCGGCTCGGCGCTGGCCGGTGCCGTGCAGGTGCTGATCCCGCGCGAGGCGCTCCTCGCGATCGGATCGAACCCCGCCCTGTCCATCGTGGCGATGATCGCCCTCGCGATGGTCGTATCGATCTGCTCGAACGTCGACGCGTTCTTCGCACTGTCCTTCGCCTCGACGTTCACTCCCGGCTCGATCGTCGCGTTCCTCCTGGTCGGACCACTGGTCGACATCAAGATGCTCGCGCTCATGCGCACCACGTTCACGACCCGCACGCTCGCGGGCATCGTGGTCGTGGTGGTCTTGGCGGCCTTCGCCATCGGAACGGTGGTGAATCTCCTTGCGTAACGCGGGCTTCGTCTCCACGAGGTGGCTCGGCGTCGGTCTGGCGTCGGTGCTCGCCGTCATCACGCTCGGGCTCGCTCTGACGGGGCGGCTCGGGCTCTACATCAACCCCGAATCGTCGTGGTTCGCGGTCGGCATGTCGGTGCTCGTCCTCGTCGGCGCCGCCCTGAGCTTCACGCTCCCGCTCGGCGCCGAGGCCGACCACGGACACGACCACGGCGCCCCACAGGACCACGACTCTGGACACGACCACGGGGACCACGACCCCAGTCCGGTCGCTGAGCCCGTCGGAGCGTCGACCCTGCGCCAGGCTCAGGGACCGAGCACCCACCCGGCGGCGCTCACGGCATCGGTGGTCGGCGGGGTCGCGGCATCCGGTGTCGTCCTTCTGACCCTCGTCCTGCCGCCCGCATCGCTCTCGGCCGAGCTCGCGATGTCGCGCGACGTCGGCGCGCCTCCCTTGTTCGCAGGGTCGGATGCCGTCATCCTCGCCGCGACCGGCGACACCGCATCATTCGGCGTCGGCGAGTGGGCGACGGTGTTCGCCACCGCCACGAATCCCGACGCGTTCGAAGGGGATGCCGTCGTCCTCACCGGCTTCGTCACGCCCGGAGACGGCGGAACGGGAGAGTTCGACCTCACCCGCCTGGTCATCACGCACTGCGTGATCGACGCGCAGCCCGCGAATATTCCGATCGCGGCATCCGAGTCCGCACCCGACACCGGCCAATGGGTCACGATCACCGGAACCGTGAACTCGACCCCCGACGGGCGGCTGACGATCGACGCGACGTCGGTCGAGCCGATCGCCGAGCCCGCAGACCCGTATGAGTACTGACGGTCGCACGCGCGCCGGCCGCGCGCGCAAGCGCCGCAGCCGGGCCTTCATCGCTGCGTTCGTCATCGTCGCGGGCCTGCTGGCCGTCGTGGGCCTCGCCGGCGCCGCGGCGAGCGTTGCCCAAGGACCCCGGGTGACCGCGGTGCAGGTCGATCCGGCCGCCGCGGCGGCGGCATCCGGCTCACGCCTCATCGTGACCACTTCGCAGTCCCTCGCCGAGGTCGACGCGAGCCAGGTGACGGTGACGCCCGCGACGCCGTTCACGGTCGACACGTCCGGGCGCAGTGTGGGCGTGCGCTTCACCCTGCCCCTGTTCGACGACAGCGAGTACACGGTGTCCTTCGCCGAGGTGCAGGGCTTGGGCGGCGGACCCGCGGCGACGTTCACCGAGACCTTCCGCACGCCGGCAGCCGACGTGTTCCTGCTGCAGCGCACGTCGAGCGGCGACACGATCTTCCGCACCGATCTCGGCGGCGAAGAGGCCGTGCCGGTCTTCAGCGACGACCACATCGAGGACTTCCGCGCGACCTCCAGCCACCTGGTCATCTCAGTGCGCGAGGGCGACGAAGCGCAGCTCATCGTCACCGACCTGGAGGGCGGTTCCGAGCGCGCTCTGCCCCTGCCCGGCGACGGCTACGTCACGAATCTGCAGAGCGCCGACCGCGGCGAGCTCATCGGATACACCTTCTCGGATGCCGACCTCGGTGAAACCGGCGGCCTCGAGAGCGCGCTGTTCACGGCCTCCCTCAAGGAGAGCGCAGCGGACGCCGAGCCGACTCCCGTCGTGGTGGACGGTGCCGAGCCGCGCGTAGCCGAGTGGAGGTTCGTGCCCGACACCGACAGCATCCTGCTGCTGTCGTTCGACGGCTCGCTGCTGCTGACCGGCTCGTCGGGCGAGCAGGCGACCGCGCTCGGCTCGGCCCTGTCGATCGAGGGCATCGCGCGCGGGTCGTCCGAGGCGATCGTCGAGCGCGGTGCCGGACCCGTGGTCATCGATCTGTCGGATGCCGCCGAGTCCCCCCTGGCCGCCCCCGACACTGAACTCGGCCGCCCTGGGGCGATCACGGCCGTCCCGGGGGGCGGCACGGTCCGCCTCGCCGCGCCCGCCGACGAGTCCGGCCGGCCGACCGGGACCACCGTGGCGTTCGTCGCCGACGACGGCGCGACCGACATCCTGCTCGACGTCCCGTCGACCGACGCCGTGCTGCAGACCTGCGTGGCGCCGAGCGGCCGGTACGCCGCGGCCCTGGTGGCGCCGGATGCGGCCGACAACCCTTATGACCGCTACCAGCTGCCCATGCCCGAGAGCCTCGAATCCCGCATCGTCGAGATCGCGACGGGCACCGAGGTCGTGGCACTGTCGGGCTTCGACATCTCGTGGTGTCAGGTGCCCCCGCGGTGAGCGAGGCCTCCGGCGCCCTGCGCGCGGCCACGCGAGAGGATCTCCTCGGCCTGCCCGTCGAGGTCGCACCCCGTCTGCTGGGCGGAGTGCTGACCACGGTCATCGCGAACGAGACGGTCAGTGTCCGCCTGACGGAGGTCGAGGCATACCACGGCGCGGGAACGGGCGCGGTGGCCGACCCGGGCTCGCACGCGCGGATGGGCCGCACGCCGCGCAACGCCACGATGTGGGGCGAGCCCGGGCACCTGTACGTCTACCTCAGCCACGGCATCCACTCGTGCGTGAACGTCGTCAGCGGGCCGGCTGGCGTTGCCGGCGGAATCCTGCTGCGAGCCGGCGAGGTCATCGAGGGGCAGGATGCCGCCACCCGGCGTCGCAGCGAGCGCGGGGTGGTGCGCACCCCGCGGCAGCTCGCGAGCGGGCCCGGGCGGCTCGGCGATGCGGTCGGCCTGCGGCATCCGGTTCACGACGGGATCGACGCGATCACCGGCGCGGAGCGCGCCGGTGCCGTCGCACGGCTGGAGCTGCCGTCTCGGCCGGGGGTTGCGGTCGCCAGCGGACCACGGGTCGGGGTGGCGGGCACGGCGGGGACGGATGCCTTTCCCTGGCGGTTCTGGATCGCGGGTGATCCCACGGTCTCGGCGTTCCGCTGGGGCCGCGGCGCAGCACCCCCATCGCCGTGAAGTCAGCGCAATGAGGTCACCGCGGTGAACGACGTGCGCAGTGCGCGCATGTTCTTCTCGTAGCGGGCGGCGAGGAAGATCAGCAGCGCCCCGCCGATTCCGAGCCACAGCCACCAGGGCACGTACTCGTAGGCGGTCGAGATCCATGGCCACAGCTGGGCGGCACCGTGCACGAGCAGCACGGCCGAACCCAGCACGAGGGGCGCCTGCAGCCGCAGGGCGGCGCCGATCACGACCATGGCGAGGGCGACGATGCCGAGCGCCACGACGCGCCACAGGTCGTTGTCACCGAAGTCGTACACGAGCGACGGCAGGGTCAGCAGCGCGAGTCCGGGGCCGACCGTGGGCCACGTGCGCGCCTGCGGATCGCTGCGGAGCGCGCGTACGCCGAGGGCGACGAGGCCTGCGGCGGGCGGCGCCGTGACGATCTCGAGGGGGCTGACGCCGAAGAGGATGATGGCGATGAGGGCGAAGATCGCCGCTGCGGATGCTGCGACGATCGGCGGGGTCAGCCCCAGTCGCGAGCTCCAGAGCATGCCGGAGAAACCCGCGAGGCTCAGAACGCTCATCGTGAACAGGGCGCGCAGGTTGTCCGTCACTGCGGAGCCGAGGAACATCAGCTCGGCGGCCGTGAAGAACACGAGCGCCGCGGAGAGGGTGACTCCGACCGCGGTGGCGACGGTGCGCGCGATCGGCGATCCCGCCGTCGCCCGCAACGCCATGACGCCGATCGCGCCGGTGATCCCGAGCGCGATCACCGCCCAGAAGTCGGGTTCGATCGTGGCTCCGTCGTCGCGCCCCAGGATGATCAGCCGCGCGCCGATCGCGATGAGGGCGCCGACGAATCCGGAGACGGCGAGCACCGCGCCCAGGCCTCGCCAGCGAGGAAAGCCGAGCAGTGCCGCGCCTCCGACGGCCGCGACGGCGGCGCACGTCGCGGTCAGCGTGGTGCGGACGACCTCCCCATCGCTCTCCACGATGATCAGGGCGACCAGAAGTGCTGAACCCGTCCCTCCGATCCCGGTCGCGATGCGGGTCTGCGTCTCGTCTGCGGAGAGGGATGCCACGGCCCAGACCATCGCCGCCGCGACGATGATCACGCCCGCGCCGGCCACGGCCACCGCGGGTTCGGCGGAATCGAACGTCGCCTCGGCGAGCGTCCGCGCGCCCATCGCGACGGCTCCCGCCGTCAGCACGACGGCGGACCAGGTGCGGAGCGTCCATGCGGCGCCGATCGGCAGGAGGACGGCGAGGAGGGCGGCGGCGAGTGAGAGCACGATCGTGTACCAGCTGCGCAGCGGTTCGAGCGGTGCGACGATGCTGGGCAGCACGGCCAGGACGAGACCCCCGAGCCAGATACCGCGTTCGGCGTCGATTCCCGCCTCACCCTCCCCTCGGCGCCGCCATTGGGCGAGCGCGGATCCGGCCAGGACGATCATGGCGACGGGAAGGCTCACGAGCTCGACCACGCGGACGCCGTCGATCGTGGCGGCGCCGCCGAGGAATCCCGCGATGGCGAACGCGGCCGCGCCGGCGACGGTCGTCCAGCGCGTCGCCGAACCGAACGGCGCTCGGTCGAGGAGAGCCGACAGCAGGTGAAGCGCACCGAGGACGACGAGGGCGATCACCAGCACCCTCGGGTGCTCGGCGTCGAGCAGTCCGCCGCCGACCGCGGCGACGACAGCCATCGGCGGCACGATCATCGCGTACCTGGAGCCTCGCTCCATCGCCAGACGGCGTCGCGCGGCGCCGAGTGCGGTGGCGTATGCGACGGCGACCAGGAGCAGCAGCCAGGCGGAGTCGGCGGGAGGCTCGTCGATGCCCCGTTCGACGGCGACGAGCGCAAGTGCGAGGAGAGACGCCGTCGCCCCGGAGAGCGCGGGGACGCGTGCGCGCATCGCGGGTGTCCAAGTGAGCAGGAGGGCGACGGCAGCCGCGACGAGTGCGACGACAGTGCCGCGCACAGCGGAGCCGGTCCATCCGACAACCGCGGGAACCGCGAGGCCCAGGAGGATGGAGGCGCTGAGGGCTACCGCGGTCTCG
>DASQLG010000061.1:0-7871 GCA_035630115.1 Microbacterium sp.
CTGTCGCAGCAGCAGTTCCTCGCCCGCGGCGAGGCGGTCGCGGCGATGAAGCGCGAGGGAATCGAGTACGACCAGCGCATGGAGCTGCTCGAGGAGGTCACGTACCCCAAGCCGCTCGCACTGCTCCTGGAGCAGTCGTTCGAGGTGTTCGCCACGAGCCAGCCCTGGGTGCGGGACTTCGAGCTGTCACCGAAGTCCGTGGTGCGCGACATGTTCGAGCGGGCGCTGTCGTTCGCCGAGCTGATCCAGGTGTACCAGCTCGCCCGCAGCGAGGGCCTCGTGCTGCGCTACCTGAGCGACGCATACCGCGCGATCCGCCAGACCGTGCCGACCGAGGCCCAGACACCCGAGCTGCTCGACATCATCGCGTGGCTCGGTGAGCTCGTGCGGCAGGTCGACTCGAGCCTGGTCGACGAGTGGGAGAGCCTCATCAATCCGCTCGCTCAGGGACCGGAGGAAGCGGTCGTGCCGCCCGCGCCCCCGTCGGTGCTCACGAACCGCCGAGCGTTCCTCGTGCTCGTGCGCAACGAGCTGTTCCGCCGGGTGCGGCTGGCCGCGCTGCAGCGCGACGACGAGCTCAACGAACTCGACCCCGACGTCGACTGGTCCGCGGCGCTCGATGCGTACTTCGACGAGCACGACGAGATGCTCACCGGCGGGCCGGCCCGTTCCCCGCGGCTCGTGACGGTCGATGACACGGATGCCGCGGCATCCGGCGTCTGGAAAGTGGAGCAGACGATCGACGACCCGCAGGGCGATCACGACTGGCGCATCCGCGGCGAGGTCGACCTCGCCGCGTCGGAGGAGGAGGGCGCCGCGGTCGTGCGGATCACCGAGGTTCTACGGCTGTGACCGCCATGGACAGCTCGCCTGTCACTACCCGCCCCCGATCTGGTGCGACGAGGACGGTTGGCGACAGGGGAGCGGTCCCCGGGCTTCGCGGCACTGACGCGCTCACGCCGGCGCATCCCACTCGCCCGGGCGCGGCTGACGACTCGGAGATGCCCTCCGATCATCTGAACGGAGACGCCGAATCGGCGGATCTGGTCAGCGAGGCGCGCGTCTTGCTGGTCGAAGAATGCTGCGAGGTCGGGCGCGGTGTGGTCGGTCATGTCGTACTCCCATGGGGGTCATGGGCACGCGGGTATTCATGGATGCCACGGTAAGACGAACCTGCGACGCGCACCGCCCTGCCGTTGTTCACTTGCGCTGTTTGTATGCGCCGAGGCCGCTTCCGTGTACATAAAGCGCACGTGAACCGAGAGGCGGAGCATGTCGGCCGCGCGGGCTACCCTGGAGCGGATGAGCATCCCGTCTGCCGACCCCTACGCCGACGCGGTGTGGGCCGACGACGAGCCACCGCCCGACGATCACTGGGCACCGCCAGGCGATGAGTCGTGGGCTCCCCCTCCGGACGACGGATGGATGCCGGGCGGGACGGCCGCGGCATCCGCACCGCCCGTTCTCCAGAACGCGCCCTCCCGTTTCGCGAGCCCGCTCGAGGCCCTGCACACGGTCTTCGGCTACGAGGCGTTCCGTGGCAATCAGGCGGCGGCGATCGAGCACGTGGTCGGCGGCGGCGACGCGGTCGTGCTCATGCCGACCGGCGGTGGCAAGAGCCTGATCTATCAGGTGCCCGCACTCGTACGGCCCGGCACCGGCCTGGTGGTCAGCCCGCTCATCGCGCTCATGCACGACCAGGTCGACGCGCTCGTGGCGAACGGCGTGCGGGCCGCGTACCTCAACTCCACGCAGGCCGCTCCTCAGCGCGCCGCGGTCGAGCGCGCATACCTGGCGGGCGAGCTCGACCTGATCTACGTCGCCCCCGAGCGCCTCTCCAGCCCGTCCACGCGGGCCCTCCTGCAGCGCGGCACCCTGAGCGTGATCGCGATCGACGAAGCCCATTGCGTGTCGCAGTGGGGGCACGACTTCCGGCCCGACTACCTCATGCTCGGGGATCTCGGCGAACAGTTCCCCGGTGTCCCTCGCCTCGCCCTGACGGCGACGGCCACCGACGCCACGCACCGCGAGATCACCGAACGACTGCGCCTGCCCGACGCGCAGCACTTCGTCGCGAGCTTCGACCGCCCGAACATCCAGTACCGCATCGACCCCAAGGTCGAGCCGCGCAAGCAGCTGCTGGCGTTCATCCGCTCGCAGCCCGAGAGGGCGGCCGGCATCGTGTACGCGCTCAGCCGCAAGAGCGTCGAGCAGACGGCGGAGTACCTGCGGACGCAGGGGATCGACGCCCTGCCGTACCACGCGGGCCTCGACGCCTCGGTGCGGGCGGCGAACCAGGCGCGATTCCTGCGCGAAGACGGCGTCGTGATGGTCGCGACGATCGCGTTCGGCATGGGCATCGACAAGCCCGACGTGCGCTTCGTCGCGCACATCGACCTGCCGAAGTCCGTCGAGGGCTACTACCAGGAGACCGGTCGTGCCGGCCGAGACGGCGAACCCTCGGTCGCGTGGATGGCCTACGGTCTCGGCGACGTCGTGCAGCAGCGCCGCATGATCGACCAGTCGCCCGGTGAGCGGTCGTACAAGATGCGCCTCGGGCAGCACCTCGATGCGATGCTGGCGCTGTGCGAGACGGTCGGATGCCGCCGCCAGAACCTCCTCGGCTACTTCGGCGAGCAATCCGGTCCGTGCGGCAACTGCGACACGTGCCTGGCGGCGCCCGAGACGTGGGACGGGCTGGTGCCGTCTCAGAAGCTCCTATCCACGATCGTGCGCCTCCAGCGCGAGCGCGGGCAGGCGTTCGGCGCGGGCCACCTCGTCGACATCCTGCGCGGAGCCTCCACCGACCGCATCCGGCAGCAGGGCCACGACACGCTGTCGACCTACGGTCTCGGCGCCGATCTGACCGACCAGGACTGGCGCAGCGTCATCCGCCAGCTCCTCGCCCGCGGCATCCTCGTGCCGCAGGGCGAATACGGCACCCTGGCCCTCGGCGAACCCGCTGCTGCCGTGCTGCGCGGCGATGTCCCCGTGCCCCTCCGCCGCGACGTGCTGGGTCGGGGAGGAGCGGGCGGCGGGTCGTCTCGCGCGCGCAAGGCCGCGGCATCCGCATCGGTGGATGCCGTCGACCGGCCGGTCTTCGAATCGCTTCGCGAGTGGCGTGCCCGTGTGGCGAAAGAGCAGGGGATGCCGGCCTACATCGTCTTCGGAGACGCCACGCTGCGCGCGCTCGCCGAGCAGCGCCCGGCGACCCTCGCCGACCTGGACGGGATCACCGGGATCGGCGCGAAGAAGCGCGAGGCGTACGGCGCCGCGGTCCTCGACGTGATCGGTGGTGCGCGCACCGTAGGCTGACCCGCGGGGCCAATGGTGGCTCCGCGGTCTCGGGCCTCGCGCCCGCAGGGGAGGGTTCATCGGTGAGCCTGAGCAACATCGACATCGCGCACGCCGCGCACATGCTGCCGATCGGCGTGGTCGCCGAGCGCCTCGGCATCCCGGGGGAGAGCCTCGAGCCGTACGGGCGGTACAAGGCGAAGGTCGCGCTGAACTATCTCGCGTCGATTCGGGATCGCCCATCCGGCAAGCTCGTGCTCGTCACCGCCGTCTCCCCCACGCCGGCGGGAGAGGGCAAGACGACGACGACAGTCGGACTCGGCGACGCGCTGAGCCGCATCGGCGAGCGCGCGATGATCTGCCTGCGCGAGCCCGCCCTCGGCCCGGTCTTCGGCATGAAGGGCGGTGCCGCGGGCGGCGGGTACGCGCAGGTCGTGCCGATGGAGGACATCAACCTGCACTTCACCGGCGACTTCTCGGCCATAGCGGTCGCGACGAACCTGCTCGCTTCGATGATCGACAACCACATCCATCACGGCAACGCGCTCGGCATCGACGTGCGCCGGGTCACGTGGCGCCGGGTGCTCGATGTCAGCGACCGCGCGCTGCGCGATGTCGTCGTCGGTCTCGGCGGGCCTGGCAACGGATACCCGAGGGAATCGGGATTCGACATCGTCGTGGCATCCGAGGTCATGGCGATCTTCTGCCTCGCGGCCGATCTGCGCGACCTCAAGGAACGCCTCGGCGACATCGTGGTCGGATACACGCGCGACCGTCTGCCGGTGCTCGCGCGAGAGCTCGGGGCGCACGGCGCGATGACCGCGGTGCTGCGCGATGCCCTCGCCCCCAATCTCGTGCAGACCCTCGAGAACACGCCGGCCTTCGTGCACGGCGGCCCCTTCGCGAACATCGCGCACGGCTGCAACTCCTACCTCGCGACGGATGCCGCACTCCACCTCGCGGACTACGTCGTGACCGAGGCGGGCTTCGGCGCCGACCTGGGCGCCGAGAAGTTCGTCGACATCCTGTGCCGCACGACCGGCCTGCGACCCGCCGCCGCGGTGATCGTCGCGACCGTGCGGGCGATGAAGTACCACGGCGGAGTGGAGGTGTCCGATCTGCCGACGGAAGACGTCGCGGCGGTGGAGCGCGGCACGGTCAATCTCGCCCGGCATCTGAAGACCGTGCGTGAGACCTTCGGTCTGCCGGCGGTCGTCGCTATCAATCACCGCGCCGAAGACACCGACGCCGAGGTCGACGCGCTCGTGGCCGCGGTCGAGCTGTCCGGCGCGGTGGCCGTGGTCGCGACCCATTTCGCCGACGGCGGCGCGGGCGCCGAGCAGCTTGCCCGCGAGGTGGTGCGGCTGTGCGACGAGCCTTCGGAGTTGGGATTCACCTACGCCGACGAGGCGTCGCTGTGGGACAAGATGCGGGCCATCGCCACCCGCATCTACGGAGCGTCGGGGATCACCGCCAGTACGGCGGTGCGCGCGCAGATCCGGCGGCTGCAGGACGAGGGGTACGGTCGGTACCCCGTGTGCGTCGCCAAGACGCAGTACTCGTTCTCTACGGATCCGAAGCTGCGCGGCGCGCCCTCCGGTCACTCGGTCGACATCCGCGAGGTGCGGCTCGCGGCGGGAGCGCGCTTCGTCGTGATGGTCTGCGGCGACATCATGACGATGCCGGGCCTGCCCGCCGTTCCCGCCGCGATGACGATCGACGTCGATGAGAGCGGGCGGATCGTGGGACTGTTCTGAGCACCCCGCCATCAATCCGCCCGGATCAGACGGGGGAATCCAGCTCCAGCGAGAGGTAGAACGCGCGTTCGCTCGTGTCGGGCTGCACGAGCACGAACCCGTGCCGATCATAGAAGCGCAGGGCGTCGACGTCGCCCTCGTCGACGTTCACCTCGATCAGCGCGACACCGCGCAACCGGCATTCGGTGCGCAGCAGCGACACCATCGCGCTTCCGAGGCGGTTCCCGCGCTGCGCGGGGGCGACATACAGCTCGTCGAGCAGGGCGACCGGACCGGTGAACCAGACGTTGGGCCTCAGGGTCACCAGAGCGACCGCGCACGGCGGGTCACCGGCCAGCAGCGCGAACGTCGAATCCTCGGCCAGCAGGGTGCGCAGTCTGCTCTCGATGACCGAGACTCCCGGAGTCGGGGTGTCGTACTCGGTGTTGAAGTCATCGAGCAGGCGAGCGACGGTCGCGGAGTCGTCGACCGCAGCTCGTCGCGCGGACGGCTCGTTCATGCGACAGAGGATACTCCGCCGGGCGTGAGGGGAACCGACCCGAGGGCGGCCTCCAGCTTCGATGAGGCCGCCCTCGCGTCGGCTGGTCCTGCCGATCAGGGGACCGAGACCGACAGTTCGTACTGCGAACCGTCGACCGCGGTGACCTCGATGTAGGCGGGCGTGTCCCCATTGTCGTCGGCGTAGGTGCAGGTCAGCTGTGTGCCGACCGTGACTTCGTACTCGCCTTCGTCGCAGAAGATCTCGAAGGCGCCGTCGACCTGGGCGTTCAGTGCCACGATCGCGGTGGCGCCGATCTCGGCTCCGGTCACGACGAGTGTGGCTGCCCGATCGACGGCCGGCGCTTCGGTGAGCTCGACGGCCGGAGGCGGTGACTCGGCGACTTCTGCCGCACAGCCGGCCAGCATGATGCTCCCCGCGAGGATGCCGGCCCCCGCCAGCGCGCGGACGATATCCCCCATGGATCGCCTTCCCCCTGATCGGGTTCAGTGTGCCAGAGAGCGTGCCCCGCGTACAGATGCCCGCAGACGCATGCGTCGGCCGGCCGGAACTCCTGTTTCTGGGCGACCGCTGTCGAGAGCGCACAAGCAGCCCGGCCACGGGCGCCGATTCCCCTTGTGCACATCATCCAATGGAGTTTGCCCACGCTTGTGGGAGTCCTACCGTCGTAGGGACTCCTCCTCCTCCCGAAAGGTGACGCAATGGCCGACGCCGCCGTCCGTTCCCAGAAGCCCGCCACCAGCAAACGCACACCCGCCGGCGGTGCGCCGACCGCACCCCACACCGCAGCCGAGGCATCCGAAGCACGCATCGACGTCGATCAGGTGACCGACATGCTGCTCGGCACCTGGGCCGACACCCGCCGCGAGGCGCGCGAGATGATCAAGGACCCCGCGTTCTGGCGCGTCGACGGTCTGAGCATGGCGGAGCACCGCGAGCGCGTGCTGAGCCAGATGCACCTGCTCGTCGACAACGGCGGCGTGCACCGGGCGTTCCCGAAGGAGTACGGCGGCGAGGCGAACAACGGCGCCAACATCGCCGGGTTCGTCGAGCTCGTCGCGGCCGACCCCAGCCTGCAGATCAAGTCCGGCGTGCAGTGGGGTCTCTTCGGCTCCGCCGTGCTGCAGCTGGGCACCAAGGACCACCACGACAAGTGGCTGCCCGGCATCATGAGCCTCGAGATCCCCGGCGCGTTCGCGATGACAGAGACCGGGCACGGCTCGGACGTCGCCGCCATCGGCACCACCGCCACCTACGACCCCGAGACCGAGGAGTTCGTTCTCCACACGCCCTTCCGCGGCGCGTGGAAGGACTACCTAGGCAACGCGGCGCTGCACGGCATCGCGGCCACCGTGTTCGCTCAGCTGATCACGAACGGCGTCAACCACGGCGTCCACTGCTTCTACGTTCCGCTGCGCGACGAGAACGGCGAGTTCCTCCCCGGCATCGGCGGCGAGGACGACGGCCTCAAGGGCGGACTGAACGGCATCGACAACGGCCGCCTGCACTTCGATCAGGTGCGCGTGCCCCGCACCAACCTGCTCAACAAGTACGGCGACGTGGCGGCCGACGGCACCTACACGAGCCACATCTCCAGCCCGGGCCGCCGTTTCTTCACCATGCTCGGCACCCTCGTGCAGGGCCGTGTGTCGCTCGACGGTGCCGCGTCATGGGCGTCGGCGATCGCGCTCGACATCGCGATCACCTACGCCAACCAGCGCCGACAGTTCGACTCGGGCGCCGGCAGCGACGAGGTGGTGCTCCTCGACTACGGCAAGCACCAGCGCCGCCTGCTCACCCGCCTCGCGACGACATACGCGTCCATCTTCGCCCACGACGAGTTCCTGCAGAAGTTCGACGCCGTCTTCAGCGGCAAGGCCGACACCGACGACGACCGCGAGGATCTCGAGACCCTCGCCGCGGCGCTCAAGCCGCTGTCGACCTGGCACGCGCTCGACACGCTTCAGGAGGCGCGCGAGGCCTGCGGCGGCAACGGCTTCATGTTCGAGAACCGGCTCGTGGGACTGCGTGCCGACCTCGACATCTACGTCACCTTCGAGGGCGACAACAACGTCCTGCTCCAGCTCGTCGGCAAGCGCCTGCTGAGCGACTTCGGCAAGCAGTTCACCGGCAAGGACGCGAAGGCCCTCGCGGCGTACGCGCTCGGCCAGACCGCCGGCAAGGTGTTCCACGGCGCGGGAATGCGTCAGCTCGGCCAGGCGGTCAGCGATTTCGGCTCGACGGCGCGCGCCATCGAGCGCGGACTCCGCGCGGACCAGCAGCATGAGCTGCTCACCGGCCGCGTGCAGCAGATGGTCACC
>DASQLG010000062.1:0-5344 GCA_035630115.1 Microbacterium sp.
GCGGCGGCGAGCTGCTCGACGGCCTGCTTCGCGCTCACGTGCACGACGTACAGCGGAGCGCCCGTGAGGTTCGCGATCATGATCGCGCGGTGGGTCGCCTCCTCCTCCATCTGCCAGGCGCGGGCGATGCCGTGGAAGTACGGATCGGTCTTGCCCTCGGCGATCAGCTGCGCCGCGAGCACGTCGATCACGGGTCCGTTCTCGGCGTGCATCATCGTGAGCAGGCCCGTCTCCCGTGAGACCTGCATGGCCTTGAGCACCTGCGCATCGTCGGAGTAGAAGACGCCCGGGTAAGCCATGAACAGCTTGAAGCTCGTGACGCCCTCGTCGATCAGCCCGGGCATCGCCGCCAGGGCGCCCTCATCGACGCCTCCGATGATCTGGTGGAACCCGTAGTCGATCGCGCAGTTGCCGGCGGCCTTGGCGTGCCAGGCGGCCAGGCCGTCCTGGACCCGCTCGCCGTACTTCTGCACCGCGAAGTCGATGATCGACGTGGTGCCGCCCCACGCGGCCGCGCGGGTGCCGGTCTCGAACGTGTCGATCGCCGCGGTTCCGCCGAACGGCAGCTCCATGTGGGTGTGCGCGTCGATCCCGCCGGGGATCACGTACTTCCCGGTCGCGTCGAGAACGCGATCGACGGATGCCGCGACGTCAGTGCCGAGCAGCGCCGAGCCCGGCTGCAGGACGGCCACGATCGTCTCGCCGTCGATCAGGACGTCGGCCTGCGAGCGGCCGGTCGCCGAGACGACCGTTCCGCCGGTGATGAGGGTGGTTCCCATGGTCACGGCTTCGCGATCATCGTGTACGAGTCCGGCCGGCGGTCGCGGTAGAACTGCCAGTCGTCGCGCATCTGCTGGACCATGTCCATATCGAGGTCTCGGATGAGGACCTCCTCGTCGGTGCCCGAACCGCGCTCGCCGACGAAGTTGCCGCGCGGGTCGATCACCTGGCTGGTGCCGTAGAAGTCGACCGCGAGCTCCCCGTACTCGTTGTCCTCGAGTCCGACCCGGTTCGGCTGGAGGACGAAGTAGCCGTTCGCAACGGCCGCGCAGGGGCCCTCCACCTCCCAGAGGCGGTTGGAGAGGCCGGGTTTGGTCGCATTGGGATTGAACACGATGTGCGCCCCGTTCAGGCCGAGCTCGCGCCATCCTTCGGGGAAGTGGCGGTCGTAGCAGATGTAGGTGCCGACCTTGCCGACGGCCGTGTCGAAGACCGGGTAGCCCAGGTTGCCCGGCCGGAAGTAGAACTTCTCCCAGAAGCGGTCCAGATGCGGGAGGTGGTGCTTGCGGTACTTGCCGAGGATGGTGCCGTCGGCATCGACGACGACGGCGGTGTTGTAGTACACGCCGGTGATGTCCTCCTCGTAGATCGGGAGGATCATGACCATGTTCAGCTCCGCCGCGAGTGCGGCGAAACGCTGCACGATCGGCCCGTCGGCGGGCTCGGCGTAGCGGTAGTACTTCTTGTCCTCCGTGATGCCGAAATACGGCCCGTAGAAGAGCTCCTGGAAGCAGATGATCTGCGCCCCTTGGGCGGCGGCATCCCTCGCGAACTGTTCGTGCTTGTCGAGCATCGACTCCTTGTCGCCCGTCCAGGTGGTCTGGGTGATTGCCGCGCGTACCGTCGTCATGCCGGTCTCCGTCCGTCCTCGACTGATCCTCTTCGTGCTGCCTTCGACGGGGACCGGTTCGGGTTCCGGTGGGGATCATCCCCCGCTGTTCGATCTTGGTCCTCCGACGTTTCCCGTCGATTTCAGCCTGTGTCCGGACAGTAAAGCCTGAGGGTGATGCGCGGCAAGGGGTTTGCCGGATACATCTCCTGACGGATGCCGTGACATCGGGTCTCACGTAGCGTGAAGCCGTGTTCCGCCTGCTGAAGAGCTTCCAGGTCGCCGTCGACATCGGCATCGCGATCTTGTTCTTCCTCGTTGCCTGGCCCGTGGAGTCGGCCCTCGTCACATGGACCGGCATGGAGACGCGCTTCGGTCCCGCCGGCGTCGCGCTGGTCGGAGCCGTGGTCGCGGCGGTCTTCAGCGCCGCGCTCGCGTTCCGCCGGGCATCGCCGCCCCTCGCGCTCGGAATCGCCTGGATCGGTGCGCTGCCTCGCGTAAGGAATTCGTCGACAAACCACTTTCAGCGCGAGACATCACGTCGCGCACGATGTCTCGGCGTGAAAGTGGTTTGTCGGCAGCGGGTGAGCGACCAGCGGGTGAGCGACCGGCGGGTCAGCGGCCTTCGAGCGCGACGCGGTGCTTCGCGTACTTCGGCTTGCCGACCCACCTCCACAGCAGGCGGACCGGGGCCGGCAGGTGCGTGCGCATCCACGCGTCGCCGCCGTCGGGCTGCGACGCCAGGATCTCGCCGAGCTGATTCCACGTCTGCCCCTTGGGCACGGAGTGTCGACCGTGCTCCGAGTACCAGTCGACCTCCTTCTGGGTGATCGTCGTCTCCATGACCGGCACGATGTTCACCTCCTCGTCGGGCAGGTGCACCTCCAGCGCCGCGTTGATGCCGTCGAGGGCCGCGAGGACGGGCACGGCATCCAGAGGCGAAGCGCTGGCGCGCCACGCGGGCAGCGCGGCGTCGAGTTCGGTCAGGTGCACGAGCGTGACGGCGTGCTGCTCCTTCATCCTCTCGACGTGGACGGAACACGCCGGCGCCCGCTCCTCCAGCGCGCTCCAGAGGCGCTCGTCCTCACCCTCGTGGTGGGCATGCAGGCCGAGCGAAGTCGTCGTGAGCTGGGTCGCCACCGTTTCCGCGTGCGCGGTGTCTCCGGCGGCGACACCCCGGACCAGCCGCGGTCCTTCGCCGAAGCTGCGGCGGAACATCCGGTGGATGTCGATCATGCCGCTCGCGTCACAGGTCTTGGCGGTCGGCGTCTCGCCGCTGGGCGGGAGCGGGGTGGCAGGCATCCGGATCCTCCTCGTCGGGACTTGTCGCGACGATAGACCCCTCGGGCCACCGGACGGAAGAGCACACACCACGCGGACCGCACCGGTGGCGCGCGATCGCCTGCAGGCGAACTAGCCTCGGGGAATGCGTGAGAACCTGCGGAACCCGTCTCCGGCCACCCGCCGGGCGC
This sequence comes from Microbacterium sp., assembly GCA_035630115.1. Classification (GTDB taxonomy): domain Bacteria; phylum Actinomycetota; class Actinomycetes; order Actinomycetales; family Microbacteriaceae; genus Microbacterium. The sequence goes on from DASQLG010000062.1 coordinate 3,082, forward strand.
GGACGCTGCCGCGCTGGGTGGGGCGCCTCGATCGCGCGGCCGGCGGACGCATCAACGTGTCCCGGTCCTGGCACGTCCACGACCGCGCGTACTCCCTGCTCAGCCGCGCGGGCGACCACGGCGTGCTCTGGTACGCGGTCGCAGGGGGCCTTGCCGTGCTCGGCCATCCGCGCGCGGCCTTGCGCGGCCTCGGCTCGATGCTCACCGCCGCCTTCCTCTCCGACGTCATCGTCAAGAGCTTCTTCGACGGGAGGCGGCCGCTGATCGATGACGTGCCCGGCATCCGTCGACTCCGCGCGTACCCCGAGAATCCGTCGTTCCCGTCCGGTCATTCGGCGAGCGCCGCGGCCTTCGCGACCGGCGTCGCCCTCGAGTCCGGCCCGGCCGGATCGGTCATCGCCCCGCTGGCCGCCGCGGTCGCGTACTCGCGCCTGCACGTCGGCGCGCACTGGCTCTCGGACGTCGTCGGAGGCGCGGCGATCGGCGCGAGCGTCGCCGTCCTGGGCGGGCTCCTCGTACCCGCGCCCACCAGGCGCCAGCCGCTGGCCCCGGAGGTCGAGCAGGTCATCGATCTCATCGAACTGCCGCCCTCACCCAACGGCGCGGGCGTGCTGATCGTGATGAACAAGGATGCCGGCACCGCCGTCATCCGCCTGGATCCGCGTCCGACGATCGCGGACCGGCTGCCGGCGGCGCGGGTCCGCGAGCTCGAGCCCGACGAGACCATGGACGACGTCGTCCGCGCCATCATGTCGGGCGACGACCCGCCCCGGGTCCTCGGCGTCTACGGGGGAGACGGGTCGGTGTCGCGCATGGCACACCTCGCGATCGAGTTCGCCGTGCCGTTCCTCGCGCTGCCGGGCGGCACGTTCAACCACTTCGCCCGCACCGCCGGCATCGAAACGGTGGACCTCGCGATCGATGCTCTCCAGGCGGGCTCGGGGGTCGCTGCCAGTGTCGCGGAACTGACCGACGGCGGCGTCACGACGACCGTTCTGAACGCGGCCTCTATCGGCATCTATCCCGAGTTCCTGGCACAGCGAACGAAGCGCAGGGCCCGGCTCGGGAAGTGGATCGGCGGGGTGGCCGCGACCTGGCGCGAGCTGCGCGACGCCGAGCCGATCGATGTCGTGATCCGTGGGCGACGCGCCCGCGTCTGGTCGGTGTTCGCCAGCGTCGGGCGCAACACCCCGGGGCAGGTCGCGACCTTGCAGCGCCGCACCATGTCGGATGACGTGCTCGATATCCGTGTGCTGCACGCCCGCGGGTCCCGTCTTCACGCGGTCGCGGCGCTCTCGTTCGGCGCGGTCACGCGCGCGGTCCTGCGCGCCGTGGGGCTCCTACCCCCGGCATCAGACATCGAGCGCATCACCGCCAACGACATCTCGATCTCGGTGCGCCCGCGCGCCGGCGAAGCCACGTTCTACGCGCACGACGGGGAGCTGCAGCGACGTCCGGCCGTGGACGCCGACGGCCACTACACGCTCACCTGTCGGATCGTGCCCAAGTCCCTCCGCGTCTACGCCCCCGCCCCGTCGCGCGAGCGGGAGGTGCGGGACTCCTCGCCGCGGTGAAACCGCGGGGACATTCCGTGGCCGCGGGCCGGCGCAGCGCACTTTCGGCCGCATTTCGCCCGGAGTTTCGACCGACTCCGTGACGGACGACCCCGGCCGACGAGGATCATCCCTGCGATGTACGGGGATGATCCCGTGGGCCGACGCGCCGACGCGAGCCGATTCGTAGCGTCGAGAGCATGAACCTCACCTCCACAGACCTCGGCCTCGCGGCCCGCGTGGAGAACCTCACGAAGACCTACCGCCGGGGTGAGAGTGCCGTGCGCGCGCTCGATGACGTGAGCGTCGGCATCCGCCGCGGGCAGTTCACCGCCATCATGGGACCGTCCGGCTCGGGCAAGTCCACCCTCATGCACATCATGGCGGGACTGGATGCCGCGACCTCGGGCCGCGTGTGGATCGGCGACACCGACATCACGGCGCTCTCCGAGCTCGAGCTGACGATCCTGCGACGCCGGCGTGTCGGCTTCGTGTTCCAGGCGTTCAACCTCGTTCCCACGCTCGATGCGCTGGGCAATATCCTGCTGCCGTTCGACCTCGACGGTCGCCGCCCGACCGCGCTGGAGCGTGCCCGCATCGACGGTCTGGTCGAGACACTCGGTCTCGGCTCGCGACTGCGGCACCGCCCGCACGAGCTGAGCGGTGGGCAGCAGCAGCGCGTCGCGATCGCCCGCGCTCTCGCGAGCGCG
>DASQLG010000063.1:0-2247 GCA_035630115.1 Microbacterium sp.
GGTCGGCGCGGCTGAGCAGGAGCAATGCTTCAGTGAGGTCGATCGCTCGGGTGTTGACGGCGTGGAGGCGGTCGACAAGTTCGCCGTTGTCGCGATTCGGATCATTGCGGGCCACGTCGAGAAGTGTCTGCGTGATCGCCAGCGGGGTGCGCAGTTCGTGGGAGGCATTGGCCGCGAATCTCTGCTGTTCGGCGACGTGTGCTTCGAGCTGCGCGAGCATGGTGTCGAAGGCGTCGGCGAGTTCGCGGAACTCATCTCTGCGGCCCTGTAGCCGGATTCGGTGGGCGAGCGATCCGGTCGCGGCTATGCGTGTGGCGTCTGTGATGCGGGTCAGAGGGGCGAGCATTCGGCCGGCGAGAAGCCACCCGCCCAGGAGAGCGAACACGAGCAGGAACGCCAACATGATGGCCACCTTCGGAGCGAACGCGCGCAGCAGGTCGGAGCGGGTGGGACTGAAGGGGCCGGGTCCTAGGACCGCACGGTCGGGTACGTAGCGCAGCAGGAACACCCACACGACGGCGAGCAGCAAGCCACCTGCGAGCATGAGGAAGCCGGCGTAGCTGAGGGTGAGTTTGAGGCGAACACTCAAACCAGGGGCTCTATCCACGGTCTCCTCCCTCATGCCCGGTGTCTGGTTGAGTGTCGATGCGGTACCCGGCGCCGGCCACGGTGGCGATGATCCAGGGCTCGCCGAGCCGTTTGCGCAGTGCCGAGACCGTGATGCGCACGGCGTTGGTAAACGGGTCTGCGTTCTGATCCCATGCCCGTTTCAGTAGCTCTTCGGCGCTGACGACACCGCCTTCGGCAGCGACGAGCACTTCGAGCACTGCGAACTGCTTCCTGGTCAGCGCAACGTAGCGGCCGTCGCGGTAGACCTCGCGGCGGAACGGATCCAGCCGCAGACCCGCGATCTCGCTGACCGGCGGTCGGGCGTGCGCGCGTCTGCGGTCGAGCGCCCGCAGTCGCATGACGAGCTCTCGAAGCTCGAACGGCTTCGTGAGGTAGTCGTCGGCGCCGAGCTCGAACCCGGTGACCTTGTCGTCGAGACGGTCGGCAGCGGTGAGCATGAGGATCGGCATGCCGCTGCCGGAGGCGACGATGTGCTTGGCGATCTCGTCACCGGTAGGTCCGGGAATGTCTCGGTCGAGGACGGCGATGTCGTAGGCGTTGACGCCGAGCAGCTCCAGCGCGGTGTGCCCGTCACCGGCGATGTCCGCGGCGATCGCTTCCAGGCGTAGGCCGTCGCGAATGGCTTCCGCCATGAAGGGCTCGTCCTCGACGATCAACACTCGCACGCTCCGATGCTACGAGCCGGCGCATATCGTCGGCATATCGAAAACCGCATACGCGCTGGCAACGCCGCGCTGCCTTGACTGGCGGCGTGACCTACAGGCAACCAGCACGAGCGACCGCGCGGCGGATTCGGATTCGCAGGATCCGCGCCGCCGGCCTGCTCGTGGTCACCGCGACGATCGCCTTAGCGCTCGGCGACCAGTTGCTGGTGTCCTCGTCTTCGACGGCATCCTCGTCCTCGCCGGCCGCATCACCGATCGACGTCCTTCGCGATCGTGTGCGTCGGCTGCGCCTGCCGCAGCCGCGCCGTGAGCACGGTGCTGCGCTTGGCGAGGCTGACGGTGCGGTCCCCGATCGCACGACGGTCTTCGATGACCAGATTCCGGGTGTGGCCAACCTTGATCCGGCTCTCCTCGGTGCCCTGCGCCGGGCTGCGGCGGATGCCGCAGACGACGGGGTCGAGTTCTTCGTCGAGGGCGGCTGGCGTTCACCGAAGTACCAGGAGCGACTCCTTCGCGAGGCGGTCTCGAAGTACGGCTCGCAAGAGGAAGCCGCCCGCTGGGTGGCGACCCCCGACACGTCTGCTCACGTGTCCGGGGACGCGGTCGACGTCGGGTCGTCCGATGTCGCGGCGTGGCTGTCCGAGCACGGCGCCGAGCACGGGCTGTGCCAGACCTACGGCAACGAACCCTGGCACTTCGAACTGCGCCCCGACGCCATCGATCGCGGTTGCCCGCCCATGTACGCCGACCCTACGCATGATCCGAGGATGCAGCGGTAGCGCCCGCGCTACTTCGTGGCGTGCGCCGTCAGCCGGTAGTGGTGCGGCCCGCCGGGTGCCGCGATGAGTTCCGCGGACGGGCCGAGCGACGGGTGCGCCGTCGCGAAGCCGGCCGCGCGCAGCGCGCCGAGCAGGCCCGTGAGGTTCGGCGCCCACCAGTTCGAGACGTCGCC
>DASQLG010000064.1:0-6824 GCA_035630115.1 Microbacterium sp.
CTGGGGGCACGCGTCGGGCTCAGCCGCCAGAAGGCGAACTACCACCTGCGGGCGCTGGAACGCCACGGCCTCGTGGAACTCGTCGAGGAGCGTCGCAAGGGCAACTGCACCGAGCGCGTGCTCCAGGCCACGGCCGCGTCCTATGTGATCTCGCCGACCGCGCTGTCGGCGGTCGCGCCCGATCCGTCACGCGAGCCCGACCAGCGCTCCGCGCGCTGGCTGCTCGCGGTCGCGGGGCGCCTCGTGCGCGAGGTCGGTGAGCTCATCACCGGTGCGAGCGCAGCCGGCCAGCCACTGGCGACCCTCGGGATCGACAGCGAGGTGCGGTTCGCGTCCGCGAAGGACCGGGCCGCGTTCGCCGTCGAGCTGGCGGACGCCGTCAACGGTCTCGTCGCGAAGTACCACGACGAGGCGGCGCCGGGCGGTCGCTCGCACCGCTTCGTCGTCGCGTTGCACCCCACGATCACCACCAAGAACCAGGAGACCAAGCCATGAGCCGTGCCTTCGAAGTCGCCCGCGAGATCGACCTTCCCGCCGCCCCGGACGACGTCTGGACCGCGATCACCGCTGATACCGCCGCCTGGCAGTTCCCGACGGGGATGGAGCTCCCCGCGGGCGACGAGCCGCCCGGTGAACCCTTCACAACCTGGGACCCGCCGCACCGCCTCGTGATCCGGATGAAGTCACCCGACGGCACCTTCAACGCCCTCGACTACGCGATCGAGGCCCGCGAGGGCGGCACGGCGCATCTTCGCTACGTCCACAGCGGGATCCTCGCCGACGGGTGGGAGGACCAGTACGACGCCATCGGCGGCCACACGGACTTCTACCTGCACACCCTCGGGCAGTACCTCGAGCACTTCAACGGCCGCGCGGTCACCTACGTCGGCCAGCCGTCGTCGGGCATAGACGGCCCGCAGGCCGCCGGGACGCCCGATGCGATGGACACGCTGCGCGCCGCTCTCGGCGTCTCGCCGGACGCGGGGGTGGGGGAGGAGGTCCACGCGTCGCTCGGCGATGCCGGCACGCTCGATGGCGTCGTCGACTACTCGACGCCGGAGTTCCTCGGCGTCCGCACCGCCGACGGCCTGTATCGCTTCTTCGGGCGCAACCACTACGGCAGCGTCGTCGGGATGAGCGCACACCTGTTCGTGGATGGCGTCGACGCCGCCGCGCATGAGGCGGCGCTGAAGTCTTGGCTGGACGGCGTGTACGCGTAGCCGCGCGGCGGGCACCCGGGGCGGGTTGGCGGTAGGAATCGTGTCACCAGCCGCCATCTCGCCACGGACCGCTGGGCGCGCTTCAGGCGCCAGCGGCCGCGCGGTGGGCAGAGGGGGGACGGTGCGCGAAACCTCAGCGCCTGCAGCTCAAACAACCCCGTGTCGTTTGGCTTTTCGATCATTTGTGTGAGCCGGAGATGACTCCGTTCCGGGTGTGTGACCATACTCACATTATTCGAGCCAGATGGCCGCGAAGATCGAGCTCGATGTCGATCTTCCCGGAAGATTTCCTGTGAAGCGAGGTTCGTTCCGAGTTACCGGGCGGGTCACGAGCGATGACACCGACGAAGGCATTCATGGCCTTCGGATACGGGCTCTGGCGCGCGGGCCGTGGTGGCGCCTCGGCCCGGTGTTCGGGATGACGCGACGCCACGAGGTCGTCGCCACCGTTCTCACGCGGCGTGACGGCGGCTTCACTCTGGAATGGCCGGGATCAACGATAGCGCAGCTGTTCACCCGGCAGACCGTCGTCTGGCTCGACGTCAGTGATCGCGATACCAACCTCATCCATACAGCTGACAAGGCGACGACGATCCAGCGCGGGAAGACCCCGTCGCTTCCCCTGCGGCTGGCAGCCCAGCAGCTGGCCAATCACCGCTCGCGCCCGACGACGCTCGCGACGACCGGGGGGCCTCTGCTCCCTCGTGGCGTGCTCAAGTCGATCGGCCTCGCCCTCGAGCTGCTGGCCCCGCGGGGGACGCCGGAATACCTCGAGCTGCTGGGGTTGGCCTATTGCCCGCTGCCGCTCATCGATGGCTACGAGGATCTGCTGGACGACGCCTGGGGTGTGCTCAATGATGACTTCGATGCTCGTCAGCGATTCCGCGACGTGCTCGACCTGGCGGGTGGACCGGACCGGACAGACTCAGCGATGTCCCAGGCGGAGCGACCGCATCACGTCGCCAGGCGGGCGGGCGCGCTGTCGGCTGTGGAGGATCTGGTCGGGCGCGAGGCGTTCCTTCCCGTGGTGCTGGCGGGAGAGCTCGTGGCAGGCGACAAGCCACACGAGCGCGATCGCTACGTGGAGGTTGCGCTTGATCAGCTCAGCGCCTATTTCCCGATCGCCGCGTTGCACACCGCGGCGACCATGGCACTCTCCGGCGGCCCGATCGAGCAGGCACGATTGCAGGCAGTGATGCTCGGGCTGAGGGGCTGGTGCGCAGACGGCCTGCCGGTGCCACCTGGCATCCCCGACATCCCAGGTCCGTCGATCCCGGATCTTCCGTCGATCGAGCATATGGGATGCACCGCTGACCTCGATGCGGCACTCGAGATCCTTCGGAGAAGAGTTCCGGACCCGTCACGCCCGGCGCCCACCGAGTACGTGATCGAGAGCATCACGCCGGGGCGAGCCTGCGCAGGCGAGACCATCACCATTCATGGTCGCGGCTTCATGGGGACCGTTCGCCCTGGTTTCACGGGGACCGGACTCGTGCGGTTCGCCGGTCCTGGGTCTGGCGACACCCGGGCCACGCACATCGACGTCGCGCCGGTCAGCTGGACCGATACCACGATCACGGTCGTCGCGCCCGCGGATGCCCACTGCGGGCCACTCAGCCTGCGAATCGTGCATGACGTCCTCACTGTCATGGTGTGCGACGCGTTTGTAGACCTCAGCACGTACCGCACCCCCGCCGCTCCGACGGTCTTCAGCGGTTGCAAGCCGAGGATTCGGCGCTTCAGCATCAACGACGGACAGACGTGCGTACCGCGTGACATGCCGGCACGATTGAGCTGGTCCGTGCATCCGCCGGACGCGATCGTGACGATCCTGGAACGGATCGACGGAACGGTCCGGCCGCTCGTCAGTGGCACCGGACCGAACGGTGTCGAGAACCTGGATACCAGTGCGATGGGGCTGCGCGACCTGTGGATCAACGTGACCAATCCTCACGCCAGTTGTGGCTCCGAGAGCAATAGCGCGCGCCCACTACGGCTAGAGGTCGGCGCGCCCGCTCCTACGCTCGCGATCGTCGGCGTCGAGCTCACCCAGGGCATCCAGCGCTTCTCACTCCAGGAACCGGCGGCACCAGAGAACAACTCCGTGGAGCTGATCGCGAATATGGACACGGTCGTGCGCGTGTTCGTGCAGTGCGCCCGTGGAGGCTTCAGCGGCGACATGGCGCAGATCAGCGGCATGCTGACCATGATCCGCGGTTCGACTGGCGGCACCTATCGACCGATGAACGGCGTCCCGCTGGGGTCGGCGCCGATCATCACCGCGAAGCCGAATCCCTCCCGCAACGCAACGGACGACTCGCTCAACTTCCTGATTCCCGCCGCTGACTCACACGGCGACGGGACGCTCTTGATCCAGATCGTGTCCGCGGAGCTCTGCGAAAACTATGTGAGTGTCAGCACCGTCCAGGAGATCGGCTGGACCGAGCGCCCGGCGTACCCGGTCACGATCCGCCGGATTGCCGATCCGGACGGCAGCGTGCTGACCGTAGCGCAGGCGCTGAAGGTCCTCGATGAGGTGTTCGAGATGCTGCCGAGCCCGCTGACCGAGATCAGGCTGCGCCCAGGCGTGTTCTCGATCGGTGAGATCTCGGCCGAGGCCAACTACTGTCATGGGGGCGGGCTCCTGCAACTGGCGGACTCGCTTGCGTACGAGCACAATGGCGTGGAGGGCTATTGGCCCGATCCGCATGAGAGCGCTTGGATCGGGCTGCTATTCCGGGAGGACTGTGAGTTCGGTGGAATGATGGCTTGGCCGTGGACGTCCACGTGCGTCAGCCAGCGCGGTGCGGCGGTGGCGGCTCACGAGCTCGCACACACAACCGGCATGGGCCACACGCAGACGAGCGCAGGTGAGCGCTGCAACGACGCGGGTCAACCGGTCGCTTGCCACTCTCTGCCGAACAACGGGCAGCTGACGGACGTCGCGTTCCTCCCTCGCACCAACCTCGCCGTGGCGGGTGCTTCGGACCTGATGTCATATCAACTCGGCTCGCGGTATCTCCACCCGTTTCACTGGGAGTTGGTGCGCGAGAAGATGAACACCCGCTTCTGAGCGATGGTGCCCGTTGCCTGATCACAGAACATTCATATCGATCGAGGGCTCCCTCCGCGAAACCATGGAGTTCACCCTCTTGCGCGGTCACGAAGCAGCGGTCGCCCCGCAGGCCCGGACATCCGACGGGCAGGACGACATCGTCGCCCGGTTGCTCGACGACACCGGGGCCGTGCTCGTGGCCACGACGCCTGTCGTCGCCTTCCCCGCGGGATGTTCACCACGGGCGACCCGTCCCGGGATGGGCCTGCTGCGCGTGGCCTTGGCACGTCATCCCAGCGCCCGTCAGGTTGAGCTGAGTGCCCACGGCCGGGTGATCTTCACGGCGCCGATCGGACTCGAGCCTCCCGCTGCTCCAGCGATCGTGCTCGAGGCCGCACCGGCCAGCGCCGTCGTCAGGCTGCGGATCGAGCCTCCACCGCAGCCGGCCGATGACGTCCGCTTCTTCGTCGTCGATGAGACGCGCCGGCGACTCCCTGTCACGCCGACCCTAGACGACGGCCGCCCGGCGATCGATCTGGCCGCGTATGCCGGGCGGGGCCGCGCGCGGATCGCCGTAGAGATCACCCGCCAGTTGCGCACGGCCACTGCCCAGAGTCCACCCACGCCACTTCCGCCCACCCCGGTGCGCGGACGCATTCTCGAGCCGCGCGACCAGAGCGAGTGGTGCGCGAACGTGACCGGCAGCCTGATAGCGAACCTCTCCGACGACAACGGCCGCGCGATCCCGTGGGACGCCCAGAAGATCACCTGGGCCGTCGACGGCCATGAGAGCAACGACACGAGGCAGGTCGCCGTTCGTGAAGCACTCGATCCCGGAGCGCACGGGATCGAGCTTCACTACCGGCACCCCGACGGCCGCGCGGAGGTGCTCGACAGGGTCGAGATCACGATCCGAGTAAAGACGTCGATGGAGAAGGCGTACGACGCGCTTATCTCAGACTTCCTAGCTTCGGAAAGCGAGCCACGGCCCGAACAGCCGCCGGTGGCCCCGCCGCGCACACGGTCGGTCACGAGGAAGGCCGGGTGTGGTTGCGGCGGACACTGACCGGACAAGCGCAGTAGCTCCGCTGGAGGTCGCGTCCCGTCGCGGGCGGGCGCATGGCGCCGCGGTCGAAGCGCGACGTCGCGCCGCCTCAACCTACTTCCACTAAGCGACCCGTTGCCGGGCACGTCGCCAAGGTCGGCTACGACTTCACGGCCGCGTTCGAATACTGCTCGACCTCATGCTCGACGCACTCGAGAAGCGCCGAGACGCCGAACGCCCTCTCTGACGGAAGGTTCGCGTTCGCGCAACCCGCTGAGCCGCGCGGTCGGCTGTGCCTTCAGTCGTAGCGCTTGATCATGCGAACGGTGAGCCCGAGCATCAGCACTCCCATCGCCGCGACGATGCCGAACCCCGGCAGCACCTTCTCCCAGTCGAGGTCGTCGAGGATCAGCGAGCGCATCGACTCCATCAGGTAGGTGACCGGGTTCAGCGTCGCGGCCACCTCCATCGGCTCGGTCAGCATGTCGCGCGGGACGAAGTTCGGGGTGAGGAACAGGAGCGGGAAGAAGATCAGGCCGCCCGAGTTCGTCGCCGCCGCGCTGCGCGTCTTCAGCGCGATGAGCTGCATGAAGCCGGCGTAGACGACGCCCCAGAACGCGGTCAACCCGACGAGCAACACGAAGCCGAACAGCCCACTGGCGATCGTGATCCCGAACGGCAGCGCGATCAGCACGATCAACGACGCGATGACGACGCACTTCACGGCCTCCGCGATGAGACGCCCGAGCACGATCGCGTAGCGCGGGATCGGGATCGCGCGCAGCTTGTCGAAGTAGCCGCCCTCGATCTCCTCGACGAGGAACAGCGCCGCCATCCCGAACGACGCCGCCAGCAGCAGCGTGATCGGCAGCTGGAACGCGCCGTAGCCCTGGCCCTTGAGGAACTCGGTCGACGCGGATGGGAAGATCTCCGCCGCCTGGCCGGTGTTCACGATCAAGAAGAAGATCGGGATGAACATCGTCATGAGCAGCGCGTCGGGCTGTCGGATCGCCTCGCGCAGCGAGCGCTTTCCCAGCAGGATCGTCGCGTTCATGCCGTCACCTCCTGGACCTCGCCGGCGGCGCGGGCGCGGGTTCTGCCGGTGGCGTCGAGGAACACGTCGTCGAGCGTCGGCGCCTCGCCATCGCCACGACGCGCCCGCAGGTCGGCCTTCAGCTGGGCCGGCGTGCCCTCGCGCACGATCAGGCCGCCGTCGATGATCGCGAGGCGGTCGCAGAGGTGGTCGGCCTCCTCGAGGTACTGCGTCGTGAGGAAGATCGTCGTGCCACGGCCGTTGATCCGGTGCAGCTCCTCCCACACCGTCAGCCGGCTCGCCGGGTCCAGGCCGGTCGTCGGCTCGTCGAGGAACAGGACCTCCGGCTCGTGCACGAGGGCCGCCGCGAGGTCCAGCCGGCGCTGCATGCCGCCGGAGTAGCCCTTGGTCACGCGGTCGGCGGCATCCTCGAGCTCGACCAGGGCGAGCAGTGCCTGCGCCCGCTCGGCG
>DASQLG010000065.1:0-19006 GCA_035630115.1 Microbacterium sp.
TCGCGCATCGGTTCGAAGTGCTCGACGGCGGCACCTACGAGGCGACGCACATCCACGCCAACGATCGATTCGTCACCGAGTGGCTCGAGTGATGCGAGGCGCTCGCATCCGCGCAGACGCGTTCACGAGGGATCGCGGCCCATTGGAGTGGACGCGACGGCGGGAGTCGAACCCGCACCGCTACCAGGTATGAACTGGAGCCCGGGACCGCCCGGATCGCCGCGATGAGCCAAAGGTAGCCCCGACACCCGACACATGCCAGGAGCGTTAAGCGGGGTTTCGCTATGCGTCGGAGGATGACGCCCGCGAAGCGAGCCGCACGGGCGGAGGCGGGACTGCGTCGAGTGCGCGCAGCATCCGTTCCAGCGTCTCGCGGAGTTCGGCGCGCGAGGGCTCGGACAGGTCGGTCGTGTACTCGACCCCGGCCGGGATCCACGCCATGCCGTACATCGTCTCCCGGAAGTCCTGACCACCGACCGGCCACCTTGTGCGCTCCGCACCCTCCTGCGTCGCACCCTGCCCCCACTGGCCGAACGCTTCGCGCATCGCGTCGAACGGCAGGTCCATGACCACATCCGTCTCGATGGCGGTGCGCACCCACGACCGCGCCACGAGGATGAACTCCTCGATCTGCTCCGGGGTGAGCGGTCGTGGCTCGAACAGCACGCGGGTGTGCTCGATCTCGCCGACCCGGTCGACGCGGAACGTGCGCCAGTCTTGGCGTTCCACGTCCCAGCACAGCAGGTACCAGTGCCGGTCGGCGGGCGCGAGGGTGTACGGCTCCACGCGGCGGCGGGAGATGTCGCCCGCGGCCGCGGTGTACGTGAAGCGCACCCGTTCATGATCGCGGCACGCGAGCGCGAGTTCGCCGAGCACCTCGGTCGAGACGGCTTCGCCCGAACGGATGCCGGTCGGCTGGACCGCATCCGCCAGGGCGGTGACGCGGCGACGCAGGGGAGCGGGCAGAACCTGTTCGAGCTTGGCGAGCGCGGTCAGGGCCGTCTCCGGTCCGCCGACGAGCCTCTGGGCGGCGGCCACGCGCAGCCCGATCGCCATGGCGACGGCCTCTTCGTCATTGAGCAGCAGGGGCGGAACCGCGCTGCCCGCTTCGAGTCGGTAGCCGCCGGCGACGCCGGGCGTCGACTCGATCCGGTAGCCGAGCTCCCGCAGGCGCTCGACGTCGCGGCGCACGGTGCGCTCGGTGACGCCGAGCCGCTCCGCCAACTCGGTACCGGGCCAGTGGCGGTGCGTCTGCAGCAGGTTCAGCAGCGACAGCGCGCGCGTCGTCGTATCGGACATGCGTCCAGCCTGCCGCAGAACGCGGACGGATGCTGTCCGCGATCCGCCTGACCGCGTCAGCGGGTCAGCTCGGGGAGATGCCCGACCAGCAGGTCGAACGCCTGGTCCCACCCGTCGTAGACGTTGTCATCGCCGGGCGCGCCATCGTATCCCTGCATCTGGAAGGTCATCAGGGTCTGCTGGCCGGAGTCACCGTGCTCGGCGAGATGAACGCTGATGACCGGTACGAACTCGCGCGTGTCGTCGGGCGACCCCCACGTGAAGACGAGCTTCTCCGGGGGAGTGATCTCGTGGTACTCGCCGGCCGTCGGGTACTCGGTGCCATCCGGCGCAACCATCGTGTAGGCGTATCGCCCCCCGACCCGCGCGTCGATGCGCACCGACTCGCGCGGCGTCTGGATGCCGCGAGGGTGCCACCAGGTCGCCGCCTCGTCGGGATCGGTCCACGCGCGCCACACCAGTTCGCGCGGCGCGTCGAAGACGCGGGTGATCGTGAACTGCTTGTCCTGGGTGGTGGTGTGCTCAGACATTTCTCTTTCCCTTCACTTCTCGGAGACGCTCGTCGAGCAGATCGAAGCGCTCGTTCCACTCGGCACGGTGGTGCTCGACCCAAGCGGAGGCCTCGTCGAGCGGCTCGGTGCGCAGGGTGCAGCGCCGCCACTGCGCGTCGTTGGTGCGCTCGACGAGCCGGGCGCGTTCGAGCACCTTGAGGTGCTGCGAGATCGCGGGACGGCTCATGGCGAACGGTTCGGCGAGCTCGCCGACCGTCGTCGATCCATTCCGCAGACGCGAGATGAGCGCGCGCCTCGTCGGATCGGCGAGAGCCTGGAAGACCCGGCTCAGCTCGTCGGCTGCATCCTTCGCCATGTAAGTAACTCCTTAATTAAGCGATACCTTACGCGCAAGAATAGTTCGCCGTCAACTGCTTGCAGCAAGATTTATATCGCGGACGGGATCTGACCGCGATAGTTCCTACCCTTGTGCCATGGCGAACGAACCGATCATCCGAGCGCAGGGTCTGACCAAGCGCTTCATCGTGAAGAAGAAGACCGTCGAAGCCGTGACCGACCTGACGTTCGAGGTCGATCGCGGTGACCTCGTCGCCTTCCTCGGGCCGAACGGCGCGGGCAAGTCGACGAGCCTCCGCATGCTGACCACCCTCATCCCACCCACGGCAGGCACGGCACACGTCGTCGGCTTCGACATCCTGAAGAGACCCGCAGACGTACGAGCGCGCATCGGGTACGTCGGTCAGCTCACAAGCGGCAGCTTCGCCCAGCGAGCGCGCGACGAGCTGCTCAGCCAGGGGGCGTTCTACGGAATGTCGCGCTCCGCAGCCTCCCGGCGCGCCGACGAGCTCATCGAATCGCTCGATCTGACCGCGTTCGCGACCAGGTCGGTGCAGCAGCTCAGTGGCGGGCAGAAGCGGCGCCTCGACGTGGCGCTCGGGCTGATGCACGCCCCGCCCCTGCTGTTCCTTGATGAGCCGTCCACGGGCCTGGATCCCCAGAGTCGCGCGAACCTCTGGCAGCACATCCTCGACCTGCGCGTGCAGCACGGCACGACGGTGTTCCTCACCACGCACTACCTCGAGGAAGCCGACCGCTACGCCGAGCGGGTCATGGTCATGGACAAGGGCCGTGTGATCGCGGACGACACCGCCGCAGCGCTGAAGGCGAACCTCGCCGGCGATCTGCTGACGCTCGGGTTCGCGTCGGCGGCGGATGCCGAACGAGCCGTGGCGGTCGTCCAAGGGCTGACCGACCGCGACGTGCGGCGTCAGGATGCCGCAGTGATCCTCACCGCGCCCGAGGGCGACGCGCTCCTTCCGGCGGCGGTGCGCGCGCTGGATGCCGCGGGCATCCGCGTCTCGCGAGCCACCGGGGTGCCGCCGACCCTCGATGACGTCTTCCTCGCGCTGACCGGCCGCACACTGCGCGAAGCGGGCGAGGGAGAGCCGAGCGACGAGACCGAAGAGAGCGATGCCGCAGGGGACGCGGCATCCGTCACGACAGGAGCCCAGTCATGACCACCCGGATGGAACAGGATCAGGCCCGACCCGACACCGCCGTCCGCGCCAACGTCGCGCGCGACACCTGGAACGTGCTCACCCGCGAACTCAAGCCGGTCGCACGCGACCCCTTCACGCTCATCTTCAGCCTCGTGCAGCCGCTGGTCTTCCTCGGGCTGTTCGCGCCGCTGCTGATCGGCTCGTCCGGGCAGCCCGTCGGCGAGACTCTGCAGTGGTTCGTCCCCGGAGTGCTCGTCATGATCGTGCTCTTCGGCACCGGTGCGACGGGCTCGAACCTGCAGTACGAGATGATGACGGGCTCACACGAGCGCACCCTCGTCGCTCCCCTCTCGCGCTCATCGCTGCTGGTCGGCCGCGCGCTCAAGGAGATCGCACCGATCGTGGTGCAGGCGCTGATCATCGTGCTGATCGCGTGGCCCTTCGGCTTCACGATCAACGTGCCCGGGCTGGTGATCGGGCTCGCCCTGCTGGCGGTCTTCGGAGTCGGGCTCGGGTCGCTGTCGTACACGCTCGCCCTGAAGACCAAGAATCGCGAGTGGCTGTTCTGGGGAGTGCAGCAGACGCTGATCTTCCCGCTGCTCATCCTGTCCGGCATGCTTCTGCCCCTCGATGAAGCGCCCGCCTGGATGAGCGCGGTCGCCACGGTCAACCCGGTGAACTGGGTCGTGCAGGCCGAGCGTGCGCTGCTGGCCGGAGACCTCGGCGCGATCACGGTGCTGTGGGGCTGGATCGCCGCGCTCGTGCTCGCAGTGCTCGGCCTGTGGGCGGGCGTGCGCGCGATCCGCAAGAGCAGCTGAGGCATCGGAGCCCCGGCACGTGCCGGGGCTCCGGGCCCGTGTTCCACCGCGGGCAGGGAGCGCGGCCCAGTGCCGGGAGGGGCCGCCCGCGCCGCCCGCGCCGTGGAAGGCGGCCGGCCGGAGCCACTAGCGTGAACGCATGACAACGGCGACGCGGCGGGCGATCCTCGCCGTCGTCACCATCGTCGTTCTGGTTGCTCTCGGGGCGGGTCTCGGAGTCGTCGTAGGAGACGCGCTCGGCATCCGCGCCGAGCCCGCCGCCCAGATGGAGCCGGCCGCGCCGGTCGTGCCGGCGATGCTGCCCGCGGTGGCTCCGCCGGAGTTCACCGAGATCTCGGCTCCCGACACCCAACGCATGGGCGTTGCGGTCGACGAGCTGACCGATGCGGTCGCCGATGCCCCTACCCGAGACGGGGCGGCCACCCTCGTCGTGACCTTCCCCGTCCTCGACGCGGAGCCCGGCGCAGTGGGCGGGGACGACGACGCGTACCGGCTGACCGGGACGCCCGACTTCCTGCAGGTCATCGGCGCCTCGGAAGCCGGCGCGGTCCGCGGTGTGTACGACCTGGCCGCGCAGGTGCGCGCCGCGCGATCGGTGACCGAGCGCCTGGGCGAAGACGTCTCCTCACGCCTTCCGTTCCGCATGGTCGACATGGGCGCCGTGGGCGTCACCCCCGACCCCGCTGAATGGGAGTCAGGCACCGACTATTCCCATGCGTCGAAGGCGTTCGACGACGTGCTCCTGCCGGACGCTCCCTATGTCGACCAACAGGCGCTCGGCGAGGCGTTCGATGACTTCGACGAGTTCCTCCGTCATTCCCTGGCGAACGGCTACAACGCCGTCGCGTTCCCCGGGTTCGTCGAGTTCGTCACCTTCGACGACGCTCCGGGCGGTGCGGTCTACGACGAGGGCGACGACCACCGCGACAAGGCCCTCGCGCTGCGGGAGGCGTTCGGTCCGTTCTGGGACCGCGCCGAGGAACTCGACGTGAAGGTGTTCCTGCGCACCGACATGCTCACGCTCACGACGCCGCTCGAGAAGTTCCTCACCGAGCGATTCGGCGGCCTCGACACGACGAACCCCGAGCTCTGGGATGTCTACGCCGCGGGGCTGGACGAGCTGTACGCGGCAGAGCCGGCGCTCGACGGTGTGCTCATCCGCATCGGAGAGGCCGGCCGTGTCTACGACGTCGAGGGGTGGGACGTGTACTCCGCGCTCGCCGTCACTTCGGTGGACTCGGTCCGCACGATGCTCGAGACCTTGACCGCGCAGGCCGAGGCATCCGAGCGGGAAGTGATCTTCCGCACGTGGAGCGTCGGTGTCGGCGCGGTCGGCGACATGCACACGAACGACGCCTCCTACGAGGCCGTGCTGGGCGGCATCGACTCGCCGGCGCTGGTCGTCTCGACGAAGTACACGCTGGGCGATTTCTACAGCTGGCTGCCGCTCAACGTCACCCTCGCGCAGGGTCAGCAGCGTCGGATCGTGGAGTTCCAGAGTCGCCGCGAGTTCGAGAACTTCGGCGCGTTCCCCAACGACCTCGGACCCCAGTATCAGTTCGCACTCCAGACCTTGCTCGCCGCGAACGAAAACATCGAGGGCATCTGGACCTGGACGCAGGACGGCGGACCGTGGCGCGCAGGACCGATGTCGCTGTACCTCAAGGCCGGGTTCTGGCAGCTCTACGAGCTCAACACGATGCTCGCTGCAGACCTCGCGCGCGACCCCGACGCCGACGTCGGTCGCGTCACCGCCGACTGGGCGCGGCAGTGGCTCTCGGACGACCCCGAGACCGTCTCGGCGATCGTCGAGGCGATGACCCTGTCGCGTGGAGCCATCGAGCAGGGCCTGTACATCGAGCCGTTCGCCGAGCAGCGTGTGTTCGCGATCGGACTCGAACCCCCGCCCATGATGTGGATCTTCGAGTGGGACATCCTCACCGGCGACTCCGCGGTGCTGGATGTGATCTACGCGATCACCCGCGACGCCCCCGGGAGCGGCGTCGAGGAGGCGATCGCGGGCGGCGAGCAGGCGGTCGCGGATGCCGAACGGATGCGCGATCTCGTCCGATCTGCGGATGCCGACACCTGGCTCGACCCTGCGACGCGCGACGCGTTCCTGAGCACGATGGACTACGAGGTCGACGTGCTCGGCCTGCTGTCGGCGTACCGGGCGATGATCCTGCACCAGGCGCAGTGGCACGACACGCTGTCGCAGGACGCGTACGACGCCTGGAAGGCGGACCGCGACGAGTTCGAGGCGCTCGCGACTGCGCACCTCGAGCGATATACGGGCGACATCGACTATCCGGCGTACAACCTCACCGCCGCCGAACTCGGTGTGCAGCGCGCCGACCGCGACCTCGGGATGGCGTGGATCGCACGCGGACTGCTGCTCCTCGCAGGCCTCTGGATCGTGATCGGCGTGTTCGCGTCGCGCACGCGGCTGGTGCGCCGACCGGGGGCGGCCGCTGCGCGCGCGGGGTGGCTCGGCGCGACCCGGCCGTGGCGGGCGCGCGAGTCGACCCTGGGGCTGCTGCCCCTCGATCGTTGGCTTCTGCTCGGCGTGCCGGCGGCGCTCCTGGTGGGCACGCGCGCCGTGCAGACCTCGTTCCTTTCGTGGACCCATCTGGCCGTCGTCTTCGCCGCGTGGGTCGTCTTCGTCCTCGTCGTCCGGCTGCTACTGCGCCGGCGCTCACCCTGGCCGGTGGTCGCCGCGGTCGGCGGAGTGGTCGTCCTCCGCTGCATCGTCACCCTGCTGGCTCTATCGGTCACGGGCCCGGGCGGCTACTGGTTCTCGTTCTGGACCGAGCCCACCCGGCGCACCGTCTACATCGCGGTCGCCTTCGCACTCTTCGTGTGGCTGTTCATCGCCGCCGCGTGGGCGCTCTCACCGCAGATCGGACGCCGCCGCGCGGCGGGCACCGTGCTCGCAGGAGTCGGAGCGGGCCTGGCCGTACCCGCGTTCGTGGTGGCGCTGGTCGGACTGGAGACTGCCCTCACCGCCTGGAACGATGAGCTGGGCCTGCTGCCGTGGGGGCTCGCGCGCATCCTCGGCATCACCGTCTACCTCGACATCCCGACCGCCGCCGCATGGTTCGCAGCCGGGTTCGGGTTCCTGGTCGCCGTGCTCGGCGTGCTCCTCGCGCTTCCCTACGGCCGAGCCGATCGCCCTGCCGAGCCCGACGCCGCCGCATCCGCCGATCTGATGAGTTGAGTTAGCCGGCGGTGCGAAGGTCGCGTCTGCCGCGCCCTGCGCCGTCGAGACGAGTCGGGGTCGGTGTCAGCGTGCGCGCCTAGACTTGACACGCTATGACCGACGCCCAGACGCCCATGATCATCGTCGGCGGTGACCGCGGCCCCGGCGCCGCGCTGGGCGCGTCGGCGCCCGTGCGCCCCGACGAAGATCTGCTCGCCGGCCTGAACCCGCCGCAGCGCGAAGCGGTGACCTATCGCGGCCCCGCTCTGCTGATCGTCGCGGGCGCCGGCTCGGGCAAGACGAGCGTGCTGACCCGTCGGGTCGCATCTCTGCTGCGTACGAAAGAGGCCTGGCCCAGCCAGATCCTCGCGATCACGTTCACGAACAAGGCCGCCGGGGAGATGCGCGAGCGCGTCGCGCAGATCATCGGCGACCGCGCGCAGGGCATGTGGATCTCGACGTTCCACTCCGCATGCGTGCGGATCCTGCGGCGCGAGGCCGAGCAGTTCGGCTTCACGAAGTCGTTCACGATCTACGACTCGGGCGACTCGCGCGCCCTGCTGAAGCGACTCGTCAAGGAGCACGAGGCGGATGCGTACGGCCTGACGCCGGCGGGTGCGCAGAGTCGCATCTCCAAGCTCAAGAACGAGCTGTCGGATGCCGAGTCCTACGCCCGCTCGGCGAACATGACCGATCCTGCCGAGCGCGTGTTCGTCGACGTGTTCAACGACTACCAGCGCGCCCTGCAGCGGGCCAACGCGTTCGACTTCGACGACCTGATCGGTCAGGTCGTCTACCTCTTCCGCGCCTTCCCGCACGTCGCCGACGTCTACCGCCGACGGTTCCGGCACGTCCTCGTCGACGAGTATCAGGACACCAACCACGCGCAGTATGCGCTGATCCACGAGCTCACCCGGCCGATCTCGGGTTCGCTCGCTGAGCCTGTCGAAGCGTCGCACGGAATGATGATCTGGGGTCCCGACCCTTCGACAAGCTCAGGGACCGAGTGGGAAGACCCCGACAAGGCGCCGGCATCCCTCACCGTCGTGGGCGATTCCGACCAGTCGATCTACGCGTTCCGCGGCGCCGACATCCGCAACATCAGCGAGTTCGAGAAGGACTATCCCGGAGCGAAGGTCGTGCTCCTCGAACAGAACTACCGGTCGACGCAGAACATCCTCAGTGCGGCCAACGCCGTGATCGGCCACAACTTCGACCGCAAGGACAAGAAGCTGTGGACCGACGTCGGCGCGGGCGAGAAGATCATCGGCTTCACCGGCTACTCGCAGCACGACGAGGCGCAGTTCGTCGCCGACGAGATCGAGACGCTGCACCGGGGCGGCGTCGACTACGCCCAGATCGCGGTTTTCTACCGCACCAACTCGCAGAGCCGTGCGCTGGAGGAGATCTTCATCCGCGCGGCGCTGCCGTACAAGATCATGGGCGGCACGAAGTTCTATGAGCGCGCCGAGATCAAGGACGCTCTGGCGTATCTGATCGCCGTGTCGAACCCCGCCGACGAGATGGCGCTGCGGCGCATCATCAACCGGCCGCGCCGAGGCATCGGCGATGTCACGATCGAGGCCATCTCGCGCTACGCGGCCACCGAGCAGATCACCTTCCGTGACGCGCTCGCCAACGCGTCGGCGCTCGGGGTCGGACCCAAGATCCAGGCGGCGATCGCGCACCTGGATGCCGTGCTGGCCGAGGCGACCGAGCTGATGCTCCCGTCCACCGGCGAGATCGCTCCGCCGACAGCCGTGGCCGAAGGCCTGCAGCTGCTGCTGGGCAAGTCCGGGTACACCGACGCCCTGCGTGCCAGCCGTGACGCCCAGGACGAGGCCCGCGTCGAGAACCTCGATGAGCTCGTCGCCGTGGCCCGAGAGTTCGCCCGCAACAACCCCGAGGGCACGGTCATCGACTTCCTCGCGGAGGTGCAGCTCGTCTCCGACGCCGATGACCTCGAAGACGCTTCGGGCTCGGTCTCGCTCATGACCATGCACACCGCAAAGGGCCTCGAGTACGACGCGGTGTTCGTGACCGGAGTCGAAGAGGACCTCATCCCGCATCGCATCTCTGCGGGGGAGCCGGGCGGGCCCCAGGAGGAGCGACGGCTCTTCTACGTCGGCATCACCCGCGCGCGCAAGCGACTCTTCCTCTCCCTCGCGATGACCCGTGCGCAGTTCGGTGAGATCTCGGTGGCGATGCCCAGCCGTTTCCTCCAGGAGATCCCGCCCGACCTCGTGCACTGGCGTCAATCCCCGGGAGACGTCAATTCGCGCGGCGGCATGCAGTCCCGTGCGCTCAACGCACGGCGGCCGGGCGGCGCTTCCGGCGGTACGGCTCCAGGGCGCCGCTACGGCGACGATCTCGTGCCGAAGTCGACGTCGATCGAGCGCTTCGCGAACCGCATCCCGGCCAAGGTCCGCGACAACGGCGACATGCAGCTCGAGACCGGCGACCGCATCAAGCACGACGACTTCGGCGAGGGACGCGTGGATGCCGTCACCGGAGCGGGAGCCAAACGCGTCGCACACGTGCGCTTCGACACCGCCGGGCCCAAGAAGCTGCTGATCAAGATCGCCCCGATCGAGAAGCTCTGAACGCGGTCCCGTGGACAGTGGCGATTAGGCTCGAACGATGGCCCTGTTCTCGCGGCGGAAGAAGAAGGACGACGTAGAGCCGGCGGTCGATACGGCCGAGCCGGTCGAGGTGACTCCCCCCGACCCGCCAGCGGAGGCTGCGGCATCCGTCGGCATCTCGGTGTCGTCGTACCAGGAACTCGGCGCCGAGTCGACGCCGGCTCCGGCGCCTCCCGCGCACTCGGTGCACCCTCGCACGCTCGGGCCCGCCGAGGCCCCGGCCGCGACCGAGACGATTCCCGGTCTTCGCGACAATGTCGTGTTGCGTGAAGCGCTCGCTGCGCTGCCCGCACCCGCCTCCGCACCCGACCTGCTCGAGGTCGCGCGCCAGCTCATGCAGGGTCATCTCTTCCTCCGCGTCAAGGGCGATGCCCGCGCGCTGCTGTCGGAGGGCAAGGACCTGCCGCTCGGCGTCGCGGCGGTGGGCGGAGAGCAGTACGTCCTCGCCTACAGCAGCGGCACGGCGCTCCGGCAGAGCATCCAGGCCGACCGCGAGACCGACACGTCGGCGATGGGACAGCCCGTGCTCGCCGTCGTGCGGTACGTGCTCACCGGCACCTACGCCGGCCTCATCGTCGACAACTCCTCCGCTCCGGCGCGTGCGGTGCTGCCCCGGGAACTGCTGGAGAAGCTGCTCGAGCAGGCAGACCCGTCACTCGAGGTGAAGACGCTTCTGTCCGGCGAACGCACCGACGGCACGGGGACCGCCGTTGCCGAAGCGCTCACGCGCGTGAAGTTCTGGGTCGCCGTGAACCGCTCGGACGCGGGCCGCTTCGGCGTCGCCGAGGCGCGGAGCGAGGACGGCGCCCGGCTCATCGAGCTGTATTCGCACCCCCTCGAGGTGGCGTCGCTGCAACGCGGCGACCAGGCCGCGCCGATGACAGCGTTGCAGCTCGCGAGCGCCCTGCGCGCCGACGAGGGGATCGGCGGGGTGCTCGTCGACCCGGGTGGTCCGTGGATCCGGCTGTCGCGCACCGACCTCGCACCCGTTCTCGCGCTCCCCGCCCCGCCTGACCGACCTGACGGCTCTTGACGAGCTGTCCTGCTCGCGGTATCGTTATCAATCAAGTGATTGATAAAGGGACAGGTTGATGAATGCATCGGAGGCCGGGCTCGACAGAGCGTTCGCCGCTCTCTCCGACCCGGTGCGCCGCGCGATCGTGGCTCGCCTGAGCCGGGGACCATCGACGCTGGGAGAGCTCGCCGAGCCGTTCGCCATCTCGCTGCAGGCCGTCTCGAAGCACATCACCGTGCTGGAGGAGGCCGGGCTCGTATGGCGGACGCGCGAGGCTCAGCGGCGTCCGGTCCACCTCGACGCGGCCGCCCTTCAGCGGCTCACGGCGTGGATCGACCGGTATCGGCTCGAAGCCGAGGCGGCATACCGGCGCCTCGACGCCGTGGTCGCGGCAACCCGACTCGGATCAATCGCACCGACAAAGGAGAAGGAATCATGAGCAACCCTGTCATCATCGATGCGACTCCCGGGCAGTCGTACGCCGATATCACGCGCGAGTTCGACGCGCCCGTCGCGGCGGTGTTCCGTGCGCACGCCGACCCTGAGCTGTTCAAGATCTGGATCGGACCCCGCAGCGAGAAGACGACCATCACGCACTGGGACTTCCGCAGTGGCGGCGGGTACCGGTTCGAACAGACGGAGGGCGACGGGCAGACCTACGCGTTCCGCGGCGTCTTCCACACCGTGATCGAGAACGAGCTGATCATCCAGACGTTCGAATACGAGGGGTGGCCGAACGAGGTGAGCCTCGACAGCATCCGGTTCGAGGAGCTGCCCGGCGGCAGGTCGCGCATCGTCGACCACAGCGTGTACCCCACGGTGGAGGTGCTCGAGAACATGGTCCGCGAGGGCATGGAGACCGGCATGCGCGAGGGCTACGAGAAGCTCGACGAGCTCATCGGGGCGCGTTCATGACCCGTGTCGTCTCGTCGGCGTCGATGTCGCTCGACGGATTCGTCGCCTACGAAGACAACGATCCGGGCGCGCTGTTCGACTGGTACGAGGCGGGCGATGTCGAAGTGGTCAACGCCGGCACCCTCCCGCCGTTCCACCTCACGCGCGAGAGCGCGGACTACTGGCACGGGTGGACCCGGGAGCTCGGCTGCCTCGTCGTGGGTCGTACGCTCTTCGACATCACCGACGGGTGGACGGGCGAGCATCCGCTCGGCGTGCCGTTCGTCGTGCTCACCCACGAGGCCCCTGTCGACTGGGAGCACGCCCACACCCGCAACGCCCACTTCGTCACGGACGGCATCGCAGCGGCGATCGCGCGCGCGACGAAGCTCGCCGGCGACGCCACGGTCGGAGTGGCCGCGGGAACTGTCGCGGGGCAGGCCCTGGCGGCCGGACTGATCGACGAGGTCGCGATCGATCTCGTGCCGATCGTGATGGGCAGCGGGCACCGCTACTTCGAGGACGTCGATCCCGCCGACGTGAAGCTCGGCGACCCGACCGTGGTCATCCCGGCGCGGCACGTGACCCATCTGAGGTTCCCGGTCCTGCGCTGAGGCGTCTCCCGGAGCCCCCACTAGGCTCCCTCTCATGGCGAGCGAGCGCATCACCCTGACCGTGCCGGGGCCTCAAGGCGATCGCGAGGTGGGGCTTTCCAGCCCCAATCGCGTGCTGTGGCCGGAACTCGGCATCACCAAGCGCGAGCTCGCCGAGTATGCGATCGCGGTCTCCGGCCCTTTCCTCGAGGCCAACGGCAATCGGCCGGTGTCGCTGGAGAGGTTCCCCGAGTCGATCGACGGCGAGTCGTTCTTCTCCAAGAACCCGCCGAAGGGCACGCCCGACTACGTCGACGCGGTCACGGTCACGTACAACAGCGGGCGCCGGCATCCGCAGCTGGTCCTCACCGAGGCTGCCGCGATCGTCTGGGCCGTCCAGATGAACACGATCGTGTTCCATCCCTGGGCTTCGCTCGCGGGCGACACCGACAACCCGGTCGAGCTGCGCATCGACCTGGACCCTCAGCCGGGCACGAATTTCTCGGATGCCGTCCCCGCCGCGCACGCGCTGCGCGAGGTTCTGCGCGAGGCCGGTCTGGAGGCCTGGGTGAAGACGAGCGGCAATCGCGGCATCCATGTCTTCTGCCCGATCGAGCCGACCCACGAGTTCCTCGAGGTGCGCCATGCGGTGATCGCCGCGGCGCGCGAGCTGGAGCGGCGGATGCCCGAGAGGGTCACGACGAACTGGTGGAAGGAGGAGCGCGGCGAGCGCATCTTCGTCGACTTCAACCAGGCCAATCGCGACCGCACGATGGCGGGCGCGTACAGCCCGCGGGCGCTGCCGACCGCGACGGTCGCGACACCGGTGACCTGGGACGAGCTGGACTCGGTCGACCCGGCGTCGTTCACGATCCGCTCCGTGCCGCAGCGGCTCGCCGACAACGGCAACCCCTGGGCCGGCTTCCTCGATGCACCGGGCCGGATCGACACGCTGCTTCAATGGTGGGAGCGCGACCTCTCGGAGGGGAGCGGGGAGCTGCCGTTCCCGCCCGACTTCCCCAAGATGCCCGGTGAGCCGCCGCGCGTGCAGCCGAGCAGGATCAACCCGGACAACTGGACCGACGACGGGACCCCCCGCTGACCCAGCGCGGCGACCCGGATCGCCGCTGAGAAACCACTTGCGGCACGAGACACCACGCACCGCGCGGAGTTTCGGCCTGAAAGTGGTTTGTCGCGAGCGCGATGACTCCGCGGCTCAGTCCAGCACCGCTCCGACATCGTAGGCCGACACCGATTCCAGCTGCTCGTACGTGCACGATGCCGGGTCTCGATCGGGGCGCCACCGCTGGAACTGCACGGTGTGCCGGAAGCGCCAGCCTTCCAGCTGGTCGTAGCGAACCTCGAGCACCCGTTCGGGCCGCAGGTGCACGAAGGACGAGTCGCGGTCCGGCGCGGAGAAGCGCGACTTCTCGCCGTCGCTCTTGACCGCCGCGCCGGCATCGTCGCGTTCCACGAGAGGTGCGAGCTCGTCGATGAGCTCGAGACGCCGTGCGTTCGTCCAGGCCGACACGGCTCCCACCGGATACAGCGTGCCGTCGTCGGAGTACAGGCCGACCAGGAGCGACCCGACTCCCTCGCCGGACTTGTGGATGCGGTACCCCATCGCCACGACGTCGGCGGTGCGGGCGTGCTTGATCTTGAACATCGTGCGCTTGTTCGGTGCGTACGGCTGGGCGAGAGGCTTCGCGACGACGCCGTCGAGCCCTGCCCCCTCGAACTCGCTCAGCCAGCGGCGCGCGGTGTCGGCATCCGTCGTCGTCCTCGTGACGTGGACCGGATGCGGCAGCCCCGCGAGCAGTTCGACGAGCTGCGCCCGTCGCTCGGAGAACGGCTCGGACTGCAGGTCGCGGTCGCCGCGCGCGAGCAGGTCGAACGCGATGAACATCGCGGGAGTCTTCTCGGCCAGCATCGCGACGCGCGAGGCCGCGGGGTGGATGCGCTGCGTGAGCGAGTCCCAGTCGAGCCTCTGGGCGCCCGGCTCGCCTTTGGGCACGACCACTTCGCCGTCGATCAGGCACGGCTCGGGGAGCAGGCGGGCGAACGCCTCGACCAGCTCGGGGAAGTAGCGGGTGAGCGGTTTGGCGCCCCGGCTGCCGATCTCGACGTTCTCGCCGTCCCAGGAGACCAGCCCACGGAAGCCGTCCCACTTGGGCTCGTAGCTCAGCCCGCCCAGCACCTTCTCGGGGTCGGGGACTTCGGGAACCGACTTGGCGAGCATGGGTGCGGGGATCTCGTAAGCCACGCCTCCATCATGGCCCGCGCGGGGGCGCTCAGGCACCCTTCGGCCGCGCAGCGCGCTCCACCCTGGGCCGGTCGAGCGAGCGCTGGGCGACCCGGTCGGGCAGCGTCTCGCGGGTGTCGCCCTCGGGGCGTTTCCGCCGCGCCCAGCGGGCGGGGGTGTCCGGGCCGTCCCACACCTGCACGATTCCCCAGGCCGCGGCGGTGAGCGGCACCGCAAGGATGGCGCCCAGGATGCCGCCGAGGACCGTGCCGGCGGCCAGCGCGATCAGCACGACGAAGGCGTTCAGTCGCATGGTGCGGCCCATCAGGAACGGCTGGAGGATGTTGCTCTCCAACTGCTGCACGAGCACGACGATGCCCACGACGATGAGCGCCTGCACGGGACCGAGGGCGACGAGCGCGACCAGCGCGGCGATGGCTCCCGCCACCACCGCTCCGACGATCGGGATGAACGACAGCACGAAGGTCAGCACCACCAGGGGCAGCGCGAGGGGCACCTGCAGGATCAGCAGACCGATGCCGATGCCGACGGCATCCACGAGGGCGACGAGCGCGGTGCCGCGCAGGTATGACCCGAACGTCGACACGGTGCGCTCGCCGATGCGCTTGCCTCGCGCGTAGTTCCCGCCCTCGAACGGGCGCAGGAGGAACTCCCACATGCGGGGGCCGTCCTTGAGGAAGAAGTACAGCACGGTCACCAGCAGCACGAAGCCGGCGAGGAAGTTGCCGATCGCCGACACGCCGGCCAAGGCTCCCGAGCCGAACTGCGCGCTCGTGACGAAGTCGACGATCGCGGTGCGCGCCCCCTCCAGCTGGTCGTCTGTGGGGGCGAACGGGAGGTCTTGAATCCAGGCGAGGAGTGTCTGGAAGCCCTCTTCGCCCTGCGCGTACAGCTCGTCCCACTGGCCGCGCACGGCCCAGACGATGAGCCATCCCACGCCGCCCAGGATGATGACGATCGTGAGGAGCGTGATGACGGACGCCAGCGCCGAGGGCACCCCGCGGCGTCGCATCCAGCGCATCGCCGGGGCGAACGCGGACGCGAAGATGAGGGCGAGGAGCACCGGGATGGTCACCACGGTCACCGACCTCAGCCCGATGAAGAGCAGCGTCGCGATGCCGAGCACGATGAGCGCCTGCAGCGAGCGGGTCGCCAGGCGACCGAAGCCGTCGGCCCACATACCCAGCGGCGGCTTCTCGACGATCTCGTCGACGACGGCGCCGGCGGGCGGCCCGGGAGGTGTGCGGCGGAACAGGCCCATGCGTCGACCGTAGGCCCTCGCCGCACCGTGCGGGGCAGGGTTGCGATGTCGATGCCGCGCGGGTATGTGTCCGGCACGACCCCGGGCGGACTCAGGCGAAGGCGCCCACACCGGTGATATCGCGCCCGATCAGCAGAGCCTGCACGCTCTCGGTGCCCTCGTAGGTGTGGATCGCCTCGATGTCGGCCATGTGCTGCATGACGCGGTTCTCCAGGAGGATGCCGTTGCCGCCGAGCAGGTCACGGGCGGTCGACGCGATCCGCCGGGCCGCACGCGTGTTGTGATACTTCGCCAACGACGCCTGCGTGGGCCTCAGGTCGCCCGCCGTCTCGAGATCGGCCATGTGGCGGCAGTACAGCTGCATCGCGGTGAGCTCGTCGAGCATCTGAGTGAGCCGCTCCTGCACCATCTGGAACTTGGCGAGCGGCTTGCCGAACTGCATGCGCTGCTGCGAGTACGACAGCGCCGCCTCGTAGCATGCGGTGGCGTGCCCGAGCGCCGACCAGGCGACCCCCGAGCGCGTCGAGTAGAGCACGGTCGAGGCATCCTTGAACGAGTGCGTTCCGGGCAGCACAGCATCCAGGGGCACCCGTACGCCGGTCATCGTGATCTCGGCCTGGTGGATCGCCCGCAGCGATGCTTTGCCCAGGATCGGGCGGCCGTCGTAGCCCGGCGTCTCCTGGGGGATGAGAAAGGCCCGCACTCTGCCGTCGTGCAGCGGATCACCGGGGTCGAGCACGCGCGCCCAGACGACGGTGACGCCGCCGGAGGAGCCGTTGCCGATCCATTTCTTGGCGCCGTCGATCACCCACTCGTCGCCGTCGCGCCTCGCCTCTGTCTCGAGCGAGACCGAGTCGGACCCGTGATCCGGCTCGGTGAGGGCGAAGGCCGCGAGCACCTCGCCGCGCGCGATCGGGCTGAGCCATCGCGACTTCTGCTCGTCACTGCCGAACAGGGCGAGTGAGCGGAGCGCGAGCCCGCCCTGGACGGCGACGATCGTGCCGAGCGAACCGTCGCCGCGCGAGATCTCCATGTTCACCAGGCCCGCGGCGAGGGGGGAGGAGTAGCCGAGGCCGTCGTGCACGAGACCGTCGTTGTAGAGGTCGAGCTCGCCCATGCGGCGCGGGAGATCGAGGTCGTACTCGCCGCGATCCCACAGGCCGTCCATGCGGGGGAGCGCCTCGTCGACGAACGCCTTGGCGCGATCCCACACGGCACGGTCGGCGGGCGGGATGTCGGCGAAGACGGCGTAGTAGTCGGTGTCCAGTCGGCCGGAGACGTCATAGCCGGCGACACGCCGGCCGGGCACGGGGGTATGGCTCATGCAGCCAGAATATCGGTACTCAGTTCCGCGAACAATGGGACTGAATGTCACCGCGACGGCGCGGCGACCGCGGCGATCGCCTCAGCGCTCGGCGAAGAGCTCGACGATGCGCCGCGCGATGCCTCCGGGCGACATCTCCGGGGAGCCGTGGTGTGCGCCCTCGAGTGACTCGTACTGGACAGTGGGCAGCAGCTCCGCCAGGCTCCTCGCGGTGTGGTGGAAGAACTTCTCGCTCTTCGAACCGACCATGATCACGGTGCGTGCGGTGAGACCGGCCCAGCGCTCCGCGGGCAGCGGCTCGCCCAGCTGCGTACCCTCGAGCAGCGCGAAGTCGTACCGCAGCGTGTGGGTGTTCGCCTTCGCGTCGCGCCACAGGGGGAGCATCCGCATCACGGCCACGCCGAAGCCCGGCAACCCGATCGCCTCGACGAAGAACGCTCTGGCCGCTCCCGATCGATCACCCTTCGCGACGGATGCCGCGATGCGCGCCGCCAGATCCTCGGCCAGCGGCGGCCGCGAATCATCGCAGATGTACGGCGGCTCGTAGGCGACCACCCCGGTGACCCGGTCGCCCAGCCTGGCAGCGGCGTACAGAGCGAGCGCTGCGCCGGAGGATGTGCCGAACAGGATCGCTCGACCGCCTGCCGTGTCGATCAGCGCGGAGATGTCGTCCACTTCGCGATCGGGATCGGCCGACTCGGGGTGCTCGTCGCCGCTGCCGCCTCGCCCCCGTCGGTCGTAGCTGACCACGCTGAAGTGCTCGGCCAGAGCCGCGGCCAGCTTGGCCGATCCCTTGTGCGTCGACAGCGCCGGATCGATCAGGACGATCGCTGGGCCGGTGCCGGTGCGGTAGGCGGTGATCGTGGTGCCGTCGGCTGATCGGACGGTGGTCGCAGTCATCTCGGTGGTGTTCATCGCGTGCTCCTCAGCAGGTGCTCCAGTCGGTCGAACCCGCCGGACCAGCCCTCGACCATGCCCATCGCGGCGATCTGCTCGAGGCGGTCGACGGATGTGAATCGCGTGCGGAGCACCAACCGGGTACGGCCGGCTTCGAGGCCGATGAACTCCACGGTGACAGCATGCGATTCGGGGTCGAGATCGGCGCCGGTCTCGTCGGAGAACCCCTCCACGTACGAGAGCGCCGATCCGGTGATGACCTCGCTGTACACCGCACGGATCCAGACCTCCGGCGGCGCGCCGGTCGGACCCATTCCGAAGTGCCACAGGCCGCCGGGGCGCACGTCGAGCGAGCGCACGGTCGTGGCCCAACCCTCCGGGCCCCACCACGCCTCGAGGTCGGCCGCCGTCGTCCAGCTGCGCCAGACGGCGTCGACCGAGCCGATCAGCTCGCTCTCGAGCACGATCTCGCGGTCCTGAAGATTCTTCGAGACGAGCAGGCCGCTCATGAGGAGGCATCCGTTCCGGAGAGGTGCGCCTGCAGGCGATCGAGGCGCTCGTCCCACAGGTCGGCGAAGGAATCGAGCCAGCGGTCGAGCTCAGCGAACCGAGCCTGCTCGAGACGGTAGATGCGGCGCTTGCCGTCGATGCGGCGATGGACGATCTCGACCTCGCTGAGCACCTTGAGATGCTTCGACACGAGCGGCTGGCTCAATCCCAGCCTGCCGACGATGTCGGTGACCGACTGCGGGCCCTCGCGGAGGAATTCGACGATCGCGAGCCGGTTCGG
>DASQLG010000066.1:0-9411 GCA_035630115.1 Microbacterium sp.
CACTCCTGAAGATCGGGGTCGCCGTAGAAAGCGGAGTTGACGCTCTTGGTCACGAACAGTGCGGGGTCGACGGCGGCGACGGCATCCACCAGCTCGTTGCTCGCGTTGTCGGGATGCAGCGGCGAATGCGGCGAGGTGGAGTCGTGACGCACGACGACGATCGGATCCTCGGCGGCGGTCCAGGCCCCGATCAGAGCGGCGACGTTGCGCTCGCAGTCGGGGTTCGTGGTCGCCCCCCAGTAGTCCAGGTCGTCGAAGGCGCGCTGCATGTCGATCACGATGAGGGCTCGGGTCATGAGCCCATCCCATCACGCCGGCAGGTGGCACCGCCGCACTGGGCCGCATCGTGTTGCTTCCCTGTCACTAAACGGCCGGCGCGGCCGCCGTTTAGGACGGTTTGCGACAGGCGAGCGGCCCCGCGGGTCGGCACCCTCGCCTCCCCTGTCGCTAAACGGCCGCCGCGGCCGCCGTTTAGGACGGTTTGCGACAGGCGAGCAGCCTCGCAGGCCGGCGCAAGCAACCCAGCTACGCGGCGAGGGCCAGGTACGGCTCCCAGCACGGATCGGTGCGATCGGTGCCCCGCACCGTCCACTGCACTCCGCGCGGAGGCCGCGGCGTGAGGCGAAGCTCCCACGACAGCTCCTGGGGCGTGCGGTCGCCCTTCACGTTGTTGCAGCGCAGGCAGCACGCGACGAGGTTCTCCCACGAGTCGGCCCCGCCGCGCGACCGCGGCAGGATGTGGTCGATGGTCGACGCCGCCTTGCCGCAGTATCCGCACCGGTGCGCGTCGCGCCGCAGCACGCCGCGTCTGGTCACCGGGATGTGGCGACCTCCCGGCACGCGCACATAGCGCGTCAGCAGGATGACCGCGGGGCGTTCATACGCCCCCCGCGCGGCCCAGACAGGTTCGCCGTCGACGTGTTCGACGACGACGGCCTTCTCGTTCATCACGAGCACGATCGCCCGCTTGAACGACACGACGGCGAGCGGCTCATAGCCCGCGTTGAGCACCAGAGTGCGCATTCCTCATCCTCTCGAACGGCCGGGACGGCTTCCCGGTGATTCGACTACGCGACGATTCTTTGGTAGCGCAGGGGCATGAAAAAAGCGCTGTCTACAGACAGCGCCTTGGCGCCACGGCAATGCCGCGGCATCCACTCGTGCAATGCCGAAGGACGTGGCGTCCAAGCGCATCCATGGTTCGGATGCGTGGTGTGCGGTCCATCGACTTCCCTCCGCTTCTTTCAGCGTCGGGTTTCAGGCTAACGCACGCGTGGGACACCCGGGTCACACGCCGGGGTGAACGGCCCGGGGCGTGTCGGGAACGGCTCGGGCCTGGTCAGGCTCAGCGGGCGTTGTTCTGCAGCCAGGCCCAGGGGTCCTGGACGCCACCGTTGATGTGCACCTCGAAGTGCACGTGGCAGGCGGTCGAGCTTCCCGTCGATCCGACGAGCCCGATCATCTGACCGGCCTCCACGTACTGACCGGCCTCCACCTGGCGGCTGCCGTAGGTCATGTGACCGTACAGGGTGTCGGTAGCCTGGCCGCCGAGCACGTGATCGATCGTGACCGCCACGCCGTACCCGCCGTAGCTCTCCTGGGAGACGCGCACGACGCCTGAGGCGGCGGCGTAGAGGGGCTCGCCGCAGGAGGCGAGCAGGTCGACCCCCTGATGGTAGCCGGAATCCCACAGACCGCGGCCGAGGGTGAAGTTCAGAATCGGCCAGCGCACCTCGCCGCTGCCCGGCGAGATCAGACTGACGTCGACGGGAAGCGAGGCTGCGACGCTCGCGGAGATCCGGGCCCGTGCCGCGGCGGCCTCGGCTGCGGCGGCTTCGTCCTTCGTCTTCTGGATCTCTTCGGGCGTGGTGGCGGAGTAGCTCCCGCGTGCGAGTTCTTCGTTCGACGAGTCCGACGCGACCACGAGCGACTGCGCGTCATCGGCTGCCACCTGCTGCAGCGTGAGGGCGTCCTCGGCGGGGCGCCAGGCACCGTATGCGGGCAGTGCGACGGTGGCGACGAGGCCGCCGACCATCGTGAGAATCACGAGACTGCGCAGCGGGCGGGGGCCGCGGCCCTTGACGCGAGGGGCCTTCGCGGGGCGCTCGGCTTTGACCTTCGGGGGTCTCGACGGGGCGATCCGGCCGGCGGCGGGCCGGGGCACAGCGGTGCTTCGTCCGCGGGCGCGGCGCGTGACAATCGTCTCGTCGCTCTGGGGCTCGTTCGCGGGCGAATGTATGTCTTCAGCCAATGATTCCTCCGGCGCCTCTGCGCCGGAGCGCTGGCTCGTCAGCATTCGATGTCGGGGCACGATTGCGGGCGTAACCACGCGGACGACGAGCCGGGGAGGCAATCCGTGTGGCGTCCGACGGCGGGCTTCTCGCCTGTGGACACTTTCACGCTACCCGAAGGTAACGAATAAGTCACATTGAGGGCCTGGCAGATCCCTGGGCATCATGTAGCACCCGGTCGTTCGCCGATTCATCTATGCCGTTCGACACCCGCGACGGGGCTTTCCTCAGCGCCGGTCGTCGACGAGGAAGATGTGCGACGCGACTTCGACGGGCAGCTCCAGCCCCTCGTCGTTGCCGTCCATCTGCACGAGCACGTAGCCCTCGCTGTAGCGGTAGTCGCCCGACGCTCCCGGCAGCACGCCGGCGTTCTTGAGCTGCTGCAGCAGCTCGGGGTCGACCTGCACGGGCTCGGCGAGCCGGCGGACGGTGCCCGTGATCGGTCCACCGGCTTCGTTGAGGCGACGGACGAGGCCGACCACTCCTTGCTCGAAGTCCTTCGCCGGCTGATCGCCGAGCTGTGCGAGCCCCGGGATCGGGTTGCCGTAGGGCGACTCCGTGGGGTGGCCGAGCAGTTCGACGAGGCGGCGCTCCACCTGCTCGCTCATGACGTGCTCCCAGCGGCAGGCCTCTTCGTGCACATAGGCCCAGTCCAGCCCGATCACATCCGACAGCAGTCGCTCGGCGAGCCGGTGCTTGCGCATCACGTCGACGGCCTTCTGTCGACCGGAGTCGGTCAGCTCCAAGCTGCGGTCGTCGGAGACGACGACGAGACCGTCGCGCTCCATCCGGCCGACCGTCTGCGACACCGTCGGTCCGGAGTGACCGAGTCGCTCGGAGATGCGCGCGCGAAGGGGAACGATCGCTTCCTCCTCGAGTTCGAGGATCGTGCGCAGATACATCTCTGTCGTGTCGATCAGGTCGGTCATCATGCCTCGCAGACGCGGAAAAGGGGGCTAGGACAGCCTATCCAATCCTGCTGACCCCCCGGCCGACGGGTCAGCGGCGGTGCCGAACAGGGTACCGATCCCCCGGCATCCGTCCGGGCGCGACGATCACCGCCCACCGTCGGAGTCGAGCTCGACGGGTGACCGGCGCATGGCTACTTGCGGTGCGTGGCTTCGCTCACGTCGTTGCCGGCACGGTGCTCGACCTTCGCCTTCTTGGCGGCACGCTTCTCCTTGAGAGTGCTCGACGCGGCGGTCTTGCTCGACGATTTCTTCGGGGACTTATCTGACACGATGACGCCCTCTGTTCGGGAGCCCGACCGGGCCCCGTGTCGCAACCATAACCCCGCCGACCCTGCGGCCGGTTCACGATGCGTCACAGGAACCAGGACGACGCGACCCGCGGTCGTAGAATCGAGGGATGCCGAACCTCGTGATTCCGCGTGATCTCCTGCCCGCTGACGGACGCTTCGGGTGCGGCCCGTCGAAGGTGCGCGGCGCGCAGCTCGAGGCGCTCGTCACCCGCGGGGCGACGCTGCTGGGCACCTCTCACCGCCAGGCGCCCGTCAAGAACCTGGTCGGCGACGTCCGCTCTCACCTGGGCGAGCTGTTCCGCATTCCCGAGGGCTACGAGCTGATCGTCGGCAACGGCGGATCCACGGCGTTCTGGGATGCCGCGGCCTTCGGTCTCATCGAGAACCGCAGCCAGAACCTCGTGTTCGGCGAGTTCGGCGGCAAGTTCGCCGCCGCGGCGAAGGCGCCGTGGCTGAGCGCGCCCGACGTGCGGGACGCGCCCGCAGGCACGCGCACCGCGGCGGAGCCGGTCGAGGGCGTCGACGTGTACGCATGGCCGCACAACGAGACCTCCACGGGCGTCTCCGCCCCCGTCACCCGCGTGCAGGGCGGCGACGGGGCGCTGACGGTCATCGACGCCACCAGTGCTGCCGGCGGCATCGACTTCGAGGTCGGTGAGACCGACGTCTATTACTTCGCGCCCCAGAAGAACCTCGGCTCCGACGGCGGCCTGTGGTTCGCGGTCGTCTCGCCCGCCGCCATCGAGCGGATCGAGCGCATCGCGGCATCCGATCGCTACATCCCCGAGTTTCTGAGCCTGAAGAACGCCCTGGACAACTCGCGCCTCAACCAGACGCTGAACACCCCGGCGCTGACGACCCTGTTCCTGCTCGACGATCAGCTGCAGTGGATCCTCGGCAACGGCGGCCTCACGTGGGCAGACGCGCGCACGCGCGAATCGTCGAACGCGCTGTACGACTGGGCCGCGGCATCCGACATCGCCACCCCCTTCGTCGCGGACCCCGCCGACCGGTCGCCCGTGGTCGTCACGATCGACTTCGCCGACTCGGTGGATGCCGCAGCCATCGCCGCGACGCTGCGCGCGAACGGGGTCGTCGACACGGAGCCGTACCGCAAGCTCGGCCGCAACCAGCTGCGTGTGGCGACCTTCGTCTCGATCGAGCCCGACGACGTGCGTCAGCTCATCCGCAGCATCGACTTCGTGCTGGCGAACCTGTAGCGGCGCTCGCGGGACCGGTCGGGAAGAGGGCTCAGGCCTCCGGCGAGTCCTCGTCGTCTTGCTCGTCGGACTCGGCGTCGTCGTCGAACTCGTCGGACTCGGCGTCTACGTCGTCGTCGAAGTCGTCGGACTCGTCATCGTCGGACTCGTCATCGTCGGACTCGTCGTCGTCGTCGTCGGACTCTTCGTCTACATCGTCGGCGTCGTCGGCCAGTTCGTCGATGTCGACGCCGTCCACGTCGCCCGAGTGGAGGATGGGTGAACCGTCGTTGTCGAAGTCCAGCGCGTCGAGGTCGTCGACGTCGTCGAGCTCCTCGTCGTCGACGATCTCCAGATCGTCGGTGGCCAGTCCCTCCGCGGCGAGCGCGGCCTGGGCCGCCTGGTACTCGGCCAGTCGCTCCGCCCACGGCAGCCAGTCAGGTGCGGTCAGCGCACCCTCGCCCGGCGTCAGCTCGACCTCGAGCACCGTGGGCGCGGAATCCGCGACCTGCGCCAGGCCCACCGTCCAGAACCATCCCGGATACCCCGGCATGCGGTTCTCGAAGCGCAGGGTGAGCACGCCGTCGGCATCGACCGAGGCATCGGTGGGCTCGCCGATCGTCGCGGCGGGGGTGATCTCACGCAGCGCTGCGAGCGCGAGCTCACGGGCTGTCGTCTCATCGATCGGCTCAGGCGCCGGCGCGGCTTCCGGCTGATCCTCGGACGCCGGCTGATCCTCGAGCGTCTGCTGATCCTCAGGCGTCGAAGTCATCCGCCACCTTGCGGAGCACGGCCGCGACCTTCTTGCCGTGCGCTCCGCTGGGGTAACGGCCGCGGCGAAGATCTCCGCCGATGCCGTCGAGCAGCTTCACGAGGTCTTCGACGATGATCGCCATGTCATCGGCCGGCTTGCGCTGCGCCTTCGAGAGGCTCGGCGGAGCCTCCAGGACGCGCACCGAGAGCGCCTGCAGGCCCTTCTTGCCGTCGGCGACCCCGAACTCCAGCCGGGCTCCGGCCTTCAGCGTCGTGATGCCGGCGGGCAGGGCCGTGGCGTGCAGGAAGACGTCCTGGCCGTCATCGGAGGCGATGAAGCCGAACCCCTTCTCCTCGTCGTAGAACCTGACCTTGCCGGTGGGCATCGAAACCTCGCTGGGTCGTGCGCCTCGCATCGCGGGCACGGTGAAACAGGGACCGATCGATCCCATCCTTCAGCCTACGCCACGCCCCGCCACCCGATAGGCTGAGCCCAATGAGCACGCGCACCCCCGGCGAGGACGTTCCGATCCGCCGCCTTGACCGCATCCTGGCGTTCATGTCGTTGGGTCTTCTGCTCTTGTCGGTCGTGTGCTTCTTCGCGATCATGATCGCGACGTCCGCGGGTGTGGACTTCAGCACCGGAATCTGGCCGGTGATCGGATTGATCGTCTACATCGCCCCGATCTTCGCCTTCGTTCTGCTGCTGATCGTGCTGATCATGACTTTCGTGCGGAGGGCGCGAGCCAACCGAGGGGGCTGAATGGTCTCCGACGAGCGAGCTCTGGCCATACGACTGGCAACGACGGACGACGACGCTCTGGCTCGCACGTTCGCCGAGCGCGGCGTGACTCCCGGAGCCGCCTGGCACGACTTCTTCGATGCCGCCGCCGCCCTTCTGGATCCGGCATCCGTCGAGCGTGCCGTGTCGCGCCTGCCCCGCAGCACGCTCGTCTCACTCGCCGCCGCAGTCGACGGCTCGAGCATCGATGCCGCCGACCTCGCGGTGCTGCAGCCGCTGGCACTCGCCGGCGACGACGGAACGCCGTTCGGCGCCGTCGCCACGCGTGTGCGGGCCGCATCGGCAGCGCACCCGGACGCGTTCACCCCCGAACCCCACGTCGCACCCGTCGCCCCCTCGGACGAGAGGGATGCCGCAGCCGCGGCCGAACGCGCCTTCACGACCGTCGGCGCCCTCGCCGATGTGCTGCTGGCCGGCCTGCACACCCCGCTGTCGCGGACCGGCACCGGCGCGGTCAGCGCGGTCGATCGACGCCGGTTGACGGATGCCGGAGCCCTGGGATCGGCGGAGGACATCGACGATCTCGTCGCCGCGGCCGAAGCCGCCGCCCTGGTGACGCCGCAGGGGCGTGAGTGGATCGTCACCGACGCGGGGATGGAGTGGCTCGAGGCCACCACGACGCGACGTTGGACGATCGTCGCTGAAGGTCTGCGCACGGCGCTGCCCGCCGGCCTGCGCACACCGGACGGCGGCTTTCAGCCGCCCGCGAGCTGGTCGGGTGCCTATCCGCTGCACGCCGAATGGACCGACCGCGCCGCGCGGCTGCAGCGCATTGCACAGGCGTGGGGACTCCTGACGCCGAGCGGCACCGAACCGGCCTGGACGGCGTCGCTGCGCGCCGGCACGCATCCCGACACCGACAAGCTCGCCATGCACCTGCCCGCCGAGATCGACCGGGTGTACCTGCAGGCGGATCTGACCGCGATCGCGCCGGGGCCGCTGGCGCCGCCGCTCGACCTGCGTCTGCGCACGATCGCGATCCGCGAATCGCGCGCTCAGGCATCTACGTACCGTTTCAGCACCGAATCGCTCGGTGCCGGCATGACCGAGGGCGAGACGGCGGAGTCCATCCGCGAATTCCTCCGCGGGATCTCCCTGACCGGCATCCCGCAACCGCTGGACTATCTCATCGAGAGCACCGCGGCGCGCCACGGGCTGATCCGGGTGCGAGAAGACGAGGCATCCGGACGCACGCGCGTCGAGGCGACCGATCTTCCGTTGCGCGAGACGATCCTCGTCGATCAGGCGCTGCGCCCTCTCGGACTCGTGCGCGACGGCCACGAGCTCACCTCCCGCGTCGCGCGGGACGCGGTGTACTGGTCGCTGGCCGACGCGCGCTATCCGGTGGTGGCGCTGGACTCCTCGGGCGCTCCGGAGTCGCTGCACCGGCGCGCGCGAGCGGCGGACGCGACGGTGCATCCCGCGCCCCGGGACACGTACGGCCGACTCATCACCGCGCTGCGGGACGGGCACAGGACGGATGCCGATGCGGCGTGGCTCGGCCGGGAGCTCGAGCAGGCGGTGCGCCTGAAGACCGCGATCGTCGTCGTGGTGCGGATGCCGGACGGCTCAGAGCGCTCGCTCACGCTCGAAGCCTCGGGACTCGGCGGCGGACGCCTGCGCGGCCGGGACCGCGGCGCAGACGTGGAGCGCACCCTGCCGGTATCGAGCATCGTCAGCGTCCGCCCGGCATCCTGATCCGACCCGCGGCGAACGCGGTCGACCTCGGCCAGTCAAGGCGCTCTTGGACACGGATGAATCCGACATCGCTGTCAATCAAGACTCGCCGGCGCGCCCACCTATCAGTTGGCCAACGATCGTCGCATCCCTGCCCGGGCAAGCATCAGCACGATGATCAATGCGGTGACTTGGAAGAACCCGCCGAGCCTCACTGAGTCGCCGAACACCAGGTCAACGAGCCCAAGCACCAAGAACTTGCTCCCTGGGAGCACGAGGATGAGAAACCCGATGTTCAGGATGCGCCGCGTCCGAGTCTGCGCGGCTCGGATGCGCGCCACGATCTTCTTCTTGCCCCAGAGCACCAATTCGAGAACAAGCTTGAGCAGGATCGCGGTCATCAGGGCGAGCAGGAACGTCTCCGAGATCACACTCGGAAACAGCTGGATGAAGACGCCGAGCACCACCAGATAGACGAAGACGTCCACCAAATCGATCGGACGGATCCGCACCCGCCGAGTGTATCCACGAACTCGACCGAACCCCGCCACCTACCGGTCACCGAGCGCCGGAGTGCGGAGTCGGCGACGGGTGCGCGGCCGCCGCGCACGTGCCCCCGAGGGCCGCGCCCGCGCGCGCCCGGCTAGACTGGTCCCTTATGGCTGACGGCCCCCTCATCGTGCAGAGCGACCGGACTGTGCTGCTGGAAGTGGCGCACCCGGACGCGGAATCGGCGCGCCACGAGCTCGCGATCTTCGCGGAGCTGGAGCGCGCGCCCGAGCACATCCACACCTACCGGATCACCCGCCTGGGACTGTGGAACGCGCGCGCCGCGGGCCACGACGCCGAAGACATGCTCTCGACGCTCGAACGCTGGTCGCGCTTCCCGGTGCCGCCGTCGGTGTCGATCGACATCCGCGAGACGGTCGGCCGGTACGGACGGCTCACGATCGAGCGCAACGGCGAGGGCGAGCTGCTGCTGACGGCCACCGACACCGCGGTGCTCACCGAAGTCTCGCGCAACAAGCGCATCCAGCCGCTGCTGGTCGGCCATCCGACGCCGCAGTCGTTCGTCATCGACGCGTGGGCGCGCGGGCACATCAAGCAGGAGCTGCTCAAGATCGGCTGGCCGGCGGAAGACCTCGCCGGCTACACGCCCGGCACGCCGCACCCGATCGAGCTCGACGAGCGCGAATGGACGCTGCGCCCGTATCAGCGCAAGGCGGTCGACATCTTCACCGAGGGCGGCTCCGGTGTCGTCGTCCTCCCCTGTGGCGCGGGCAAGACACTGGTCGGTGCGGCGGCGATGGCCGACACCAAGACGACCACGCTGATCCTCGTGACCAACACGGTCAGCGCCCGGCAGTGGCGTGATGAACTCCTCAAGCGCACCTCCCTGACCGCCGAGGAGATCGGCGAGTACTCGGG
>DASQLG010000067.1:0-7839 GCA_035630115.1 Microbacterium sp.
GTACGACAACGAGTGGGGCTACTCCAACCGTCTCGTCGACCTCACCGAGTACGTCGCCGAGCGCCTCTAAGCCGTCCAGAAGCAAGCGATCACCATGCCTCTGCGCACCCTCGATTCGCTGGGTTCGCTCGCCGGCAAGCGTGTCATCGTCCGCTGCGATCTCAACGTCCCCCTGAAGGACGGCGCGATCACGGACGATGGCCGCGTGCGGGCGTCGCTGCCCACGTTGAATGCTCTCATCCACCAAGGCGCCCGCGTCGTGGTCTGCTCGCACCTGGGCCGTCCTGAGGGCGCACCGGATGCGAAGTACAGCCTCGCCCCGGTTGCTCAGAGGCTCTCCGAGCTGCTCGGCAAGCCCGTGGCCTTCGCCCTCGACACGGTGGGCGAGTCCGCCCACGACGCGGTCGCCGCGCTCGCGGATGGAGATGTCGCCGTCATCGAGAACCTCCGCTTCAACCCCGGCGAGACCTCGAAGGACGATGCGGAGCGCCGTGCGTTCGCGGAGGAGCTCGCCGATCTGGGCGACGTGCTCGTCTCCGACGGTTTCGGAGTGGTGCATCGCAAGCAGGCGAGCGTCTACGACCTCGCCGAGATCCTGCCGTCGGCGGCCGGTCTGCTGATCGCGGCGGAACTCGACGTGCTCGATCGCCTGACCGAGAACCCCGAGCGGCCGTACACCGTTGTTCTCGGCGGATCGAAGGTCAGCGACAAGCTCGGCGTCATCTCGCACCTGCTCCCGCGCGTGGACCGGCTTCTCGTCGGCGGCGGGATGCTGTTCACCTTCCTTGCCGCGCAGGGCCACAAGGTGGGCGCGAGCCTGCTGGAAGCCGACCAGCTCGACACCGTCAAGCAGTACATGAAGACGGCGGAGGAGTCGGGCGTGCAGATCGTCCTGCCGACCGACGTCGTGGTCGCCTCGAAGTTCGGCGCCGACGCGGAGCACCTCGTCACCCCCGCCGATGGCATCGAGGACACCCCGTTCGGAGCATCGGGCCTGGGCCTGGACATCGGGCCCGATACCGCCGCGCGCTTCGCCGAGGTGATCCGCGACAGCCGCACGGTCTTCTGGAACGGACCCATGGGCGTCTTCGAGCTCGCGCCTTTCGCTGCCGGTACGAAGGCCGTCGCGCAGGCGCTCACCGCGGTGGACGGGCTCAGTGTGGTCGGCGGCGGCGACTCCGCCGCGGCCGTTCGCCAGCTCGGCTTCGAAGACGAGCAGTTCGGACACATCTCGACGGGCGGCGGAGCAAGCCTGGAATTCCTCGAGGGCAAGAAGCTCCCCGGACTGGAGGTCCTCGGATGGCAGTAGCAGGGCGCACGCCGTTCATCGCAGGCAACTGGAAGATGAACCTCGATCACCAGCAGGCGATCGCTTTCGTGCA
Source organism: Microbacterium sp. (assembly GCA_035630115.1). Classification (GTDB taxonomy): domain Bacteria; phylum Actinomycetota; class Actinomycetes; order Actinomycetales; family Microbacteriaceae; genus Microbacterium. The sequence continues at coordinate 1,383 of DASQLG010000067.1, forward strand.
GAAGCTGCACTGGGCCCTCAAAGAGGCCAAGCACCTCGACGGCGCCGTGGAGGTGGGAATCTTCCCGCCGTTCACCGACCTGCGCACCGTGCAGACGCTGCTCGACGCCGACAAGATCCCGTTCGCCCTCGGTGCGCAGGACCTGTCGGCGAAGGACTCGGGTGCCTACACGGGCGAGGTCTCGGGTGCGTTCCTGAAGAAGCTTACGTGCACGTACGTGATCATCGGGCACTCGGAACGCCGCGAGTACCACGCGGAGACCGACGATGTCGTCGCCGCGAAGGTGCAGGCGGCTCTGCGTCACGGCCTGGTCCCGGTCATCTGCGTCGGGGAGACCTCCGAGGATCTGGAGAAGTTCGGCGCGAGCGCCGTACCGGTCGGGCAGCTCCAGGCCGCTCTGGAGGGCGTTCCCGCCACCGCCGACATCGTCGTGGCCTACGAGCCGGTCTGGGCCATCGGGTCGGGTCAGGCGGCGACGCCCGAGCAGGCGCAGGAGGTGTGCGCGAAGCTGCGCGAGGTCGTCGCCGACAAGCTGGGGCAGGATGCTGCGGACCGCACGCGTGTGCTCTACGGAGGGTCGGTGAAGTCGGCGAACATCGCGAGTTTCATGCGCGAACCCGACGTCGACGGCGCGCTCGTGGGCGGTGCGAGCCTCGTCGTGGACGAGTTCGCGGCGATCATCAGGTTCCAGAAACACGTCGGGGTCTGACCGCGCTTATACTGGGAGATCGTGCGCCTGTTTGTGGCGCGGTGAAAGGCTTAGATCTGTGCAGATCCTCGAGTTCGTCCTGCAGGTGCTCCTCGGCATCACCAGCCTGCTGCTGACCCTCCTCATCCTGCTCCACAAGGGACGCGGTGGCGGCCTGTCCGACATGTTCGGTGGCGGCATGACGTCGGCCCTCGGCTCTTCCGGCCTGGCAGAGCGCAACCTCAATCGCTTCACGGTGATCCTCGCGCTGGCGTGGTTCGTGTCCATCGTGGCCCTCGGGCTCATCACGAAGTTCCAGAGCGTCTGATGGCCACCGGCGGAAACGCGATCAGGGGCACGCGCGTCGGTGCAGGCCCCATGGGCGAGCAGGACCACGGCTTCCACGCCGAGCGGATCGCGATCTCCTACTGGGATGCGCTCGGCAACGAGACGGTGCGCTACTTCGCGGCCGGCATCCCCGAAGAGGAGATCCCCGACACGATCGACTCTCCGCACTCCGGTCTGCCCGCGGGCCGCGACAAGGAGAACCCGCCGGCGCTGGCCAAGTCGGAGCCCTACAAGACCCACCTCGCGTACGTGAAGGAACGTCGCACCGAGGAAGAGGCCGAGCAGCTGCTCGACGATGCGCTCAAGCAGCTGCGGGAGCGCCGCGGGCTCGAGTGACCCGACGGCGCAGGGCGGTCAGTATTCCTGATCGATGAGCTCGTGCGGTACCTGCGAGGCCGCTGCCTCGTCGACGAAGAAGATCGTCCGCCGGCGTCCCTTGGCGCCGGCCGCCGGCACGCTCGCATAGCTCGCGCCCGCCAGAGCCAGGCCGAGAGCGGCTGCCTTGTCTGCGCCGGCCAGCACGAGCCAGACGCGCCGGGAGCCGTTGATCACCGGCCTGGTCAGGCTGACTCGCTCGGGAGGCGGCTTGGGGGAGTCGCGGACTGCGACGGCGACACGGTCGGTGATCAGAATCTCGGGCCGGTCGGGGAACAGCGAAGCGATGTGGCCGTCGGGTCCGACGCCGAGGAAGCAGATGTCGAACGACGGCCACGGCGTGCCGTCTTCCTGGGGGAACCGGGCGAGCTCTCGGGCGTACCGCTCGGCAGCGGCATCCAGGTCGATTCCTTCGTCGCTCGCGCCCATCGAATGGATGTTGGCGGCGGGGAGGTCCACCGCCTCCAGCAGGGCTTCGCGCGCCTGCTGGTCGTTGCGATCGGCGTGACCGCGGGCGACGAACCTCTCGTCGCTCCACCAGACGTGCACGCGAGACCAGTCGATCTTGTCGCGTCGGGGATGGCGGGATGCCGCGGCGAGCACGGCCGACCCCATCGAGCCGCCGGTCAGGGACACGTGCACCAGGGCACCGTCGGCGCCGCATTTCGCCATCCGGTTCACGAACCGCGCGGCGACGGATTCAGCGAGAGCGGCGGGATCATCGCTGATCACGACCCGCTTCTCGATGATGAATTCAGCCATGCGTCTCCTGCGTCGCCGGTTCCAAGAGCTCCCAGCCCTCGGTGATCACTCGACCATACAGGACGTCCGGATCGAGGCGACGAAGCTCCTCCGCGAGGCACTCGCGCAGCGTGCGGCGGGGCAGTACCAGGTCGTGCTCGGGCTGACCCGGCTGGGTCAGGCAGGCGATCGCCGGGGAGGACCGCGCGAGCAGCACCTGTCCGCTCTGGCGGGTCAGCCGCACCGACCTGATGCCGTCCTTCCATTCGTCCTCGGGGAGGTAGCGCCAGTCGACCGGCACATCGAGCATCAGACGCAGCCACGCGGCCAGGAGTGCGGTGGACGGCGAACTGGCGGCTCCTCGCACTTCGATCCCGGTCACCGGGTCGTACGGGGGCTGATCCAGCACGGCGGCCAGCTGCTCGCGCCAGTGCGTCAGGCGGGTCCACGCGAGGTCGGTGTCTCCCGGTGCGTGGTTCTTGCCGAGTGAGGCGACCCACTCCGCGGGATCGGACTTCGTGGCTGCATCCGTGATCCGTCGCTGTGCGATCCGGCCGATCGAGGTCGTCGACGGCGAGTCGGGCGTCTTGTTCGGCCACCACACCACGACGGGCGCGTCGGGGAGGAGCAGGCCGGTCACGAGACTCTCGAGGTTGGAACTGCCCGCCTCACCGAAGGCACGCAGGGTGACGACCTCACTCGCGCCGGCGTCGCCGCCGACGCGGATCTGGGCGTCCAGGCGGGAATCGGTGTCGGTTCCGTCGATCATCAGCACGATCACGCGCATCGGGTGCTCGCGCGAGGCATCGTTCGCGGCCTCGACGACCTCCTCGAGGGCACCCTCACGGGTCAGGATGATCAGGGTGAGGACACGGCCCAGCGCGACCGCGCCGCCCTCCTCACGCACGTTCACGAGCGCCCGCGAGATCTTGCTCACGGTGGTGTCGGGCAGGTCGACGATCACGGGCGCCTCCAAGCGCGTCCATCGCGGGAGAGCATCTCGTCCGCGGATTCCGGTCCCCACGAGCCGGGGGCGTACTGCTCGAGCGGTCCGCCCTGTGCGGTCCAGAATTCCTCGATCGGGTCGAGGATCTTCCAGGAGAGCTCCACCTCTTCGTGCCGAGGGAACAGCGGCGGATCACCGAGGAGCACGTCCAGGATGAGCCGCTCATAGGCCTCTGGGCTCGCCTCGGTGAACGCGTGACCGTAGCCGAAGTCCATCGTGACATCACGCACCTGCGCGCCCGCGCCGGGCACCTTCGAGCCGAACCGGATCGTGACGCCCTCGTCGGGCTGCACGCGGATCACGAGGGCGTTCTGGCCCTGGCCGGTCGTCTGCGTGCGGGAGAAGAGCTGCTCTGGTGCGCGTTTGAACACGACGGCGATCTCGGTGACGCGGCGGCCGAGGCGCTTGCCGGTGCGCAGATAGAACGGAACCCCCGCCCAGCGTCGCGTGTTCACCTCGAGGGTGATCGCCGCGTAGGTCTCCGTCGTCGACTCGGGGTTCATCCCGTCTTCTTCGAGGAACCCGAGCACCTTCTCGCCGCCCTGCCAGCCGCCGTCGTACTGGCCGCGCGCGGTGGAGCGGGCCAGGTCCTTCGGAAGGGTGACGGCCGCGAGGACCTTCTCCTTCTCGGCGCGGAGGTTCTTCGCGTCGAACGAGATGGGCTCCTCCATCGCGGTGAGCGCCATCAGCTGCAGCAGGTGGTTCTGGATGACGTCGCGCGCGGCGCCGATGCCGTCGTAGTAGCCGGCGCGACCGCCGACGCCGATGTCCTCGGCCATCGTGATCTGCACGTGGTCGACGTAGTTCGCGTTCCAGATCGGCTCGTACAGCTCATTGGCGAAGCGCAGCGCCAGGATGTTCTGGACCGTCTCCTTGCCGAGGTAGTGGTCGATGCGGAAGATCGAGTCGGTCGGGAACGCCGAGCGCAGCGCGTCGTTGAGCGACTGCGCCGAGGCGAGGTCGTGGCCGAACGGCTTCTCGATGACGACGCGACGCCACCGCTCGGGCTGGTCGGCGGTGTCGTCGACGAGTCCGGATGCCTTCAGCTGCTCCGCCACGAGCGGGAAGTCCTTGGGCGGTATCGACAGGTAGAACGCGTGGTTTCCCATCGTCCCCCGTTCCACATCGAGCTTGTCGACGGTGTCGCGAAGGCGCCGGAACGCATCGGGGTCGTCGAACTCTCCGGAGACGAAGCGGATGCCCTGCAGCAGCTGCTTCCACGTGTCCTCTCGGAACTCGGTGCGCGCGTGCTGCTCGACCGCTTCTTTCACGACCTGCGCGAAGTCCTGGTCCTCCCAGTCGCGACGCGCGAAGCCGACGAGGGCGAACCCCGGCGGCAGCAGGCCGCGGTTGGCGAGGTCGTACACGGCGGGCATGAGCTTCTTGCGGGAGAGGTCTCCGGTCACTCCGAAGATCACGAGCGCACTGGGACCGGCGATGCGGTTCAGGCGGTGATCTTCGGCGTCGCGGAGCGGATTGTGCCCGCGCGAGATCTCGACGGTCATGTGATGCGAGCTCCTATTGAGCGGCTTCGAAGAGCGTGAGCACCTCGGCCTGGGGGTCGGTGAGGGTGAGGGTGACGACCGGGCGGCCGTGGCCGTCCGCGAGCACGGCGGCATCCCCGGCGGCCTGAGCCTCGATGAGCTGGCCGAACGTGAACGGGCGCCCGGGGATCTCGAGGTCGACGTCGGTCCGCTCGAGGATCTGCAGGAACACTCCCACTGCGGGACCGCCCTTGTGGAACTGCCCCGTCGAGTGCAGGAACCGCGGGCCCCAGCCGAATGTCGTGGGCCGCCCCGAGTCGGCCGCGACGAGCTCGCGCAAGCCCTGCAACTGAGGCAGGCGCAGACGGTCGACATATGCCTGGATCGACACATACCCGTCGGCGGGCAGCCGGGCCCAGAGCGCGTCCAGCACGCCGGCGACGGTTCCGGACGCCGCGAGGGTGGGATCCGAGACACGCACCTCGACGCCCTCCACGGCGAAGGCGGCCGGGGACTGCTCGGGACGTGCGTCGAGGAGTCCGCGTGCGGCGATCTTGGCCGATTCGACGTCGGGCTGGTCGAAGGGGTTGATCCCGAGGAGCCGTCCGGCGATCGCGGTGGCGTACTCCCAGACGATGAACTGCGCGGCGAGCGACCCGCTGATCAGGATCTCGCCCTCGTGCCGCTCGCGCCAGTGGAACTCGTTCGCTTCGTCGACGATGCGAACGATCTGCATGTCGGCAGGCGTGTTCTCGACCTCGGGGGAGACGGGCAGAAGCACGACCGGAAGGATGCCGGTGCCCTCCTTGCCGGTCGACTCGGCGACGAGCTGCTCGATCCAGTCGGGCAGGCCGACGATGTGTGTGCCGTCGGTGATCAGTCCAAGCTTGTCTCGCCTCGGCTCGCCGCCGGCGATCGCCGCGGCGAGCACGAGCGCCGGATTGTCGGCGCTGTCGATCGCGACCTCGAGCAGGGTCGCCTCGGCCTCTTCGAGCAGTGCGCCGATGTCGACGCCCGCGAGACCGGTCGGCACCAGCCCGAACGCGGTGAGCGCCGAGTAGCGCCCTCCGACGGTCGGGTCGGCGTTGAAGACGCGGTATCCGTCGGCGCGGGCCGCTTGGTCGAGCGGCGAGCCGGGGTCGGTGACCACGACGATGCGCTCGGTGGGGTCGATGCCGATGTCGCGGAAGGCGGCCTCGAAGGCGCGCTTCGCCGAATCCGTCTCCACCGTCGAACCCGACTTCGACGAGACGACCAGGACGGTGTGCTCGATACCGCCCGCTTCGGCATCCCCGTCGATCGCGGCGAGCACCTGGCTCGGTGCGGTCGAGTCGAGGATCACGAGGGGCACGCCGGACGTCTGCGCGATCACCTCGGGGGCGAGCGAGGAGCCGCCCATGCCGGCCAGCACCACGCGGGTCACGCCCTTCGCCACCAGCTCGGCCCGCAGCGCCTCGATCTCGGGAACGAGATGCTGCGACACGGTGACCGCCTCGACCCAGCCGAGCCGCTGAGACGCCTCCGCCTCGACCGCGTCACCCCACAGCGAGGAGTCGCCCGCCGTGATCCCCGACGCGACGAGATCGGCGATCAGGCCGGGCAGCGTCTCGTGGGCGACGGACTTGACGCGGCCCGTGAGGTGTATCTCGAAGCTCACGGTGCGGGATCCGAGTGCGCGGGCTGCGCGTCGTCGAGTGCGGTCTTGACCGTGGCCTGCAGTTCGTGCCATGAGGCGATGAACTTCTGTACGCCCTCGTCCTCGAGCACCTGGGTGACGTCGGCGATGTCGACGCCGACCGCTGCCAGCTGGGCGAA
>DASQLG010000068.1:0-19203 GCA_035630115.1 Microbacterium sp.
GCGGATGGCGGTGCTCTACCTGCTGCTGGCGGGAGTGCGCGACGCGCGACACGCGAGCAATCAGAGGGAGGACGCGAAATGACCGAGGTCCTTCTGATCCGCGGCGCGAAGCTCGAGGGCGGGGGAGCGGCGGACCTCATCATCGACGGGGGTGTCATCACCGAGACCGGAGCGTCGCTCAGCCGCGCAGGCGCCACCGTCATCGATGCCGACGGGCTCGTCGCCCTGCCCGGCCTCGTCGACCTGCACACGCACCTGCGCGAGCCCGGTTACGAGGCATCCGAGACGGTGCTGACGGGCTCGCGCGCAGCGGCGGCGGGCGGCTACACCGCCGTGTTCGCGATGCCGAACACCTCGCCGGTCGCCGACACAGCGGGCGTGGTCGAGCAGGAGCTCGCATTGGGCGAGGCCGCCGGCTTCGTGACCGTGCAGCCGATCGGCGCGGTGACCGTCGGGCAGAAGGGCGAACGCCTCGCCGAGCTCGGCGCCATGGCCGACTCCCGTGCCCGCGTCCGCGTCTTCAGCGACGACGGGTTCTGCGTGTGGGATCCGCTCATCATGCGGCGGGCGCTCGAGTACGTGAAGGCGTTCGACGGCGTGATCGCTCAGCATGCCCAGGACCCGCGGTTGACCGAGGGCGCCCAGATGAACGAGGGCGCCGTCTCGGCCGAGCTGGGACTCGCCGGCTGGCCCGCTGTCGCTGAGGAGTCGATCATCGCCCGCGACGTGCTGCTGGCCGAGCACGTCGGCTCGCGCCTGCACGTCTGCCACCTCTCCACCGCCGGGTCGGTCGATATCATCCGCTGGGCGAAGCGTCGCGGCGTGAACGTCACCGCGGAGGTCACCCCGCACCACCTGCTGCTCACCGACGAGCTCGCCCGCGGCTACGACGCGCACTTCAAGGTGAACCCGCCGCTCCGGCGCGAAGAAGACGTGCGGGCCGTCCGCGAGGGCCTGGCGGACGGCACGATCGACATCGTGGCGACCGACCACGCGCCGCACCCGACCGAGGCGAAGGCGTGCGAGTGGTCGGCCGCCGCGAACGGCATGGTCGGACTCGAGAGCGCGCTTCGGGTCGTGCAGCTCGCGATGGTCGACACCGGGATGCTGACCTGGGCCGACGTGGCACGGGTCATGTCCCGGACGCCCGCGCGCATCGGCCGCCTCGCCGGACACGGCACCCCGCTCACGGCGGGGGAGCCGGCATCCGTCACGCTGTACGACCCCGCCCCGACCCGCGTGTTCGAGAAGACCGACCTGCGCGGGCGCAGCCTGAATTCGCCGTACCTCGGGCGTGAGCTTCCCGGTGAGGTCCGCTGGACACTGCACCGCGGGGTCGCGACGGTGGCCGACGGCACGCTGCTGGATGCTCCGGGGGTGCGCTCGTGACCCGGGAAGCCGCTCTGGCCGTGATCATCGCGGTGACCGTCGCGCTGCTCGCGCTGATCGCCTGGGCCTGGTGGCGGCGCAGCCGCCGGGACTCCGGACTGGTCGCGCCGGTCGGCGAGGCTCCCTCCGGAGCCGCCATCCTCAGCAGCCACGACGCTCTGTACGTCGCCACCACCCGGCACGCAGAGCCGCTCGAGCGGCTCGCGATCCGCGGGCTCGGCTTCCGCTCGCGCGCCGATCTGACGATCACCAGCGCGGGCATCGCGCTGGACATCACGGGCCAGCCGCGCTTCTTCCTGCCCACCGAACGGATCGTCGACGTCGCACAGGCCACGGTCGCGATCGACCGGGTCGTCGAACGCGACGGACTTGTGCGGATCGCGTGGCGGCTGGACGGAGACACCGTCGTGGATTCGTACCTCCGACCCCGGGATGCTTCCTCCCGCGCCCTCTCCGACGAGATCGGCGCCCTACTGACCCTGACAGGAACGGACGAATGACGCTCCTCACCACCGACCCCGCCGTCCTCGTGCTCGAGGACGGCACCCGCCACGTCGGACGCGCCTACGGCGCGCGCGGCACCACGCTCGGCGAGGTGGTCTTCGCGACCGGCATGACCGGCTACCAGGAGACCCTGACCGACCCGTCGTACGCGGGCCAGATCGTGCTGCAGACCGCGCCTCACATCGGCAACACCGGGATGAACGCCGAGGATCCCGAATCGAGGCGCATCTGGGTGTCGGGCTACATCGTGCGCGACCCGTCGCGCGTCGTGTCGAACTGGCGCGCCGACGAATCGCTCGACGACGCTCTGGCCAGCGACGGCGTCGTCGGCATCAGCGGAATCGACACCCGCGCCGTCACGCGTCACATCCGCTCCGCCGGCAGCATGCGGGGCGGGATCTTCTCGGGCGACGCCGCGGCCCTCCCCGCCGACGAGCAGCTGGTCATCGTGCAGGGTGCGCCGGAGATGTCCGGACGAAACCTGTCCGCCGAGGTCTCCGTCTCGAGCGCCCAGGTCACCAGGGCCGCCGACGACGTTCCGCGCATCGGCAATCTCGCCGTGCTGGACCTCGGCGTGAAGCAGGCCACGATCGACAATCTCGCCGCCCGCGGATTCGAGGTCCACGTCCTGCCCCAGGATGTCGACATCGACGGCATCCGCGCGATCGACCCGGTGGCGGTGTTCTACTCCAACGGTCCCGGCGACCCCGCGGCATCCGGCGATCACGTCGAGCTCCTGCGGGGCGTCCTGGACGACGGCCTGCCGTTCTTCGGGATCTGCTTCGGCAACCAGCTGCTGGGGCGCGCTCTCGGGCTGGGCACGTTCAAGCTGCCGTTCGGGCACCGCGGCATCAATCAGCCGGTGCTGGACAAGTCGACGGGGCGCGTCGAGATCACCTCGCACAACCACGGCTTCGCCGTCGATGCGCCGCTCGAGGGAGAGTTCGACAGCCCGAACGGCTACGGGCGGGTCGAAGTGAGCCACGTCGGACTGAACGACAACGTCGTCGAGGGTCTGCGGGCACTGGACATTCCCGCATTCTCGGTGCAGTACCACCCCGAGGCCGCGGCCGGACCGCACGACGCCAACTATCTGTTCGACCGGTTCGCCGACGTGGTCCGCGACAACCTCGCCCTTCGAGCGGTTGATGAGTCAGTCGAATCACAGGGACCGACCCGAAAGACGCAGAAGTAATGCCCAAGCGTGATGACATCCGTTCCGTCCTGGTGATCGGCTCCGGCCCGATCGTGATCGGCCAGGCCTGCGAGTTCGACTACTCCGGGACGCAGGCGTGCCGCGTGCTGCGCGAGGAGGGCGTGCGCGTCATCCTGGTCAACTCGAACCCGGCCACGATCATGACCGATCCCGACTTCGCCGATGCCACGTACATCGAACCCATCACCTGGCAGGTGATCGAGACGATCATCGCCAAGGAGCGACCCGACGCGATCCTGCCGACACTCGGTGGCCAGACCGCGCTGAACGCCGCGATCGAGCTGCACAACCACGGCGTCCTCGAGAAATACGACGTCGAGCTGATCGGCGCGAGCTTCGAGGCGATCAACAAGGGCGAGGACCGCCAGATCTTCAAGCAGCTCGTCCTGGATGCCGGCGCCGATGTCGCGGCATCCCGCATCGCCCACTCCATCAAGGACTGCCTGGCAGCCGCCGAAGAGCTCGGCTACCCCCTCGTCGTCCGCCCCAGCTTCACGATGGGAGGGCTCGGTTCGGGTTTTGCGTACGACGAAGCCGACCTGCTCCGGATCGCCGGCGCCGGCCTGCACGATTCGCCCACGCACGAGGTGCTGCTCGAAGAGTCGATCCTCGGGTGGAAGGAGTACGAGCTCGAGCTGATGCGCGACACGGCCGACAACACGGTGGTCGTGTGCTCGATCGAGAACGTCGACCCCGTCGGCGTCCACACGGGCGACTCGATCACGGTCGCGCCTGCCCTCACCCTCACCGACCGCGAGTACCAGAAGCTCCGCGACATCGGCATCGACATCATCCGCGCCGTCGGCGTCGACACCGGCGGCTGCAACATCCAGTTCGCCGTCGACCCCGCCGACGGCCGCATCATCGTGATCGAGATGAACCCCCGCGTCTCCCGGTCCTCGGCGCTCGCGTCGAAGGCCACCGGCTTTCCCATCGCGAAGATCGCCGCCAAGCTCGCCATCGGCTACCGCCTCGACGAGATCCCGAACGACATCACCAAGGTCACGCCGGCAAGTTTCGAGCCGACGCTGGACTACGTCGTGGTGAAGGTTCCGCGGTTCAACTTCGAGAAGTTCCCGGCCGCCGACACGACACTGACCACGACCATGAAGTCGGTCGGCGAGGCGATGGCGATCGGGCGCAACTACGCGACCGCGCTGCAGAAGGCCCTCCGATCGCTCGAGAAGCGCGGCTCGAGCTTCCACTGGGGCGAGGACCCGCGCCCGCTCGAAGAGCTCATCGAGATCTCCCGTACGCCCACCGACGGCCGCATCGTCATGGTCCAGCAGGCTCTGCGCAAGGGCGGCACGATCGAGCAGCTCTTCGACGCGACCGGCATCGACCCCTGGTTCCTCGATCAGATCGTCCTGATCAACGAAGTGGCCGAGTTCGTGCGCACGGCCGGAGAACTGGATGTCGACACCCTGCGCCTGGCCAAGGAGCACGGCTTCAGCGACGCCCAGATCGCCCAGCTGCGCCGCGACACCGAGCCCGCCGTCCGCGAGATCCGTCACGCGCTCGGCCTGCGCCCGGTCTACAAGACGGTCGACACGTGCGCGGGGGAATTCCCGGCGCTCACGCCGTACCACTACTCGAGCTACGACTTCGAGACCGAGGTCGCTCCGTCCGACCGCACGAAGGTCGTCATCATCGGCTCCGGCCCCAATCGCATCGGCCAGGGCGTCGAGTTCGACTACTCGTGCGTGCACGCGTCGTTCGCCCTGTCGGCAGCGGGGTACGAGACCGTCATGGTCAACTGCAACCCGGAGACCGTCTCGACCGACTACGACACGAGCGATCGGCTGTACTTCGAACCGCTCACGCTCGAGGACGTCCTCGAGGTGCTGCACGCCGAGGCGCAGTCCGGGGAGATCCTCGGCGTCATCTGCCAGCTCGGCGGGCAGACGCCGCTCGGGCTCGCGAAGGGGATACAGGATGCCGGCTATCGCATCCTCGGGACGAGCCCCGCCGCGATCGACATGGCCGAGGAGCGCGAGCTGTTCTCGCAGCTGCTCGACGAGGCAGGCCTGATCGCCCCGCGCCACGGCACCGCGATCGATGCGCAGGGCGCGGTGACGATCGCCGAGGAGATCGGCTATCCGGTGCTGGTGCGTCCCAGCTTCGTGCTGGGCGGCCGCGGAATGGAGATCATCTACGACACCGCCAGCGTGCACGACTACTTCGTGCGCATCGCCGACCAGGCGATCATCGGGCCGGGGATGCCACTGTTGGTCGACCGGTTCCTCGACGACGCGATCGAGCTCGACGTCGACGCGCTCTACGACGGCCACGAGCTCTACATCGGCGGTGTGATGGAGCACCTCGAGGAGGCCGGCATCCACTCAGGGGACTCCAGCTGCACGCTGCCGCCGATCTCGCTGGGACGCACCGAGGTCGACCGCGTCCGGACGGCGACGCTCGCCATCGCGAAGGGCGTGGGCGTCCAGGGACTGATCAACGTGCAGTTCGCGATCAGCGCGGGCGTGCTCTACGTGATCGAGGCCAACCCCCGCGCGAGCCGCACCGTGCCGTTCGTCTCGAAGGCGCTCGGCATCCCCCTCGCCAAGGCCGCCGCCCGCATCATGACGGGCTCGACGATCGCCGACCTGAAAGCCGAGGGTCTGCTGCCGCTGATCGACGGCTCCCGTGTGCCGCTGGACTCCCCGGTGTCCGTCAAGGAGGCCGTGCTTCCGTTCAAGCGCTTCCGGACGAAGGACGGGCAGACCGTCGATTCGGTGCTCGGGCCGGAGATGCGCTCGACCGGCGAGGTGATGGGCATCGACCGCGACTTCCCCCGCGCGTTCGCCAAGAGCCAGGAGGCGGCCTACGGCGGCATGCCCTTGTCGGGAACGGTGTTCATCTCGGTCGCCGACAGCGACAAGCGGGCGGTCATCCTTCCCGCGCACCGGCTGCAGGAGCTCGGCTTCACTCTGGTCGCCACCGAGGGCACCGCCGAGATCCTGGCGCGCAACGGCATCGATGTGCAGGTCGTGAACAAGTACAGCGCCACCCAGGAGACCGGCGAGACGAATGTCGTCGACCTGATCAACGCGGGCAAGATCGACATCGTCGTGAACACGCCCAGCGGTCGCTCGGCGCGCGCGGACGGCTACGAGATCCGTGCGGCGGCGGTCGCCGCCGACAAGGCGCTGTTCACCACGATGGCCGTCCTCGGCGCAGCGGTGAGTTCGTTCGATGCGGTCCGTGCCGGCTACGACGTCAAGAGTCTCCAGGAGTATGCGGCAGACCGGGCGGCGCGCCTGTGAGCGGCACCGCGGCATCGAAAGCCCCGGCGTTCGGCGACCGCGTCCGCGACGCCATCGCGCACCTCGGGCCGCTCTGCGTCGGCATCGACCCGCACGAGCATCTGCTGGCGGAGTGGGGTCTGCCGGCGACGGCCGCGAGTGCCCGCGAGTTCGGACTGCGCGTGGTGGATGCCGCGGCCGGCCGCGTCGGCATCGTCAAGCCCCAGGTGTCGTTCTTCGAACGCTACGGCTCCCCGGGCTTCAGCGCTCTCGAACAGGTCATGGCCGCCGCCCGAGCCGCAGGCCTGATCGTGATCGCCGACGCCAAGCGCGGCGACATCGGCACGACGATGGATGCGTACGCGGAGGCGTGGCTGAGAACCGGCTCGCCCCTGGAGGCCGACGCGATGACCGTCAACCCCTTCCTCGGCATCGGAACCCTCGAGGGAACCTTCCGGCTCGCCGAGGAGGCAGGCAAGGGCGTCTTCGTCCTCGCGGCCACGAGCAACCCGGATGCGTTCACCGGGCAGCGCGCCAGACTCGACGACGGGCGGACCGTGTCCGCGCGCATCGTCGCGGAGGTGTCCGCCCGCAACGCGCAGTCGACGGCCGCCGGGTCGTGGGGCAGCCTCGGGTTCGTGATCGGCTCGACCGTGGACTGGGCGGATGCCGGGCTCACCGCGATCGATCCGCCCGCGCCGATCCTCGGCCCCGGTTTCGGTCACCAGGGCGCCGGACCCGCAGACCTCTCCACTCGCTACGGCGCGGCGGCGCCCTTCGTGCTCGCTTCCGAGAGCAGGAGCCTGCTGACCACCGGCCCGGCCCGCCTCGCCGATGCGATCGAGTCCCGCGTTCTCGAATACAGGAGCTTCAATGCCTGACCGCCAGGGTCCCCCCGAGGTCGACCGTCTTGCGGCATCCCGTCGCGCCGTCGCGGCACGACGCGCGCGCGCGTCGCTCAAACGCGATGTCGCCACACGCGTGATCACCCCGCAGGACGTCCTGCGCCGCGCCTTCGCCGACCCGGCATCGCCGGCCGGGACGATGCGCGTCACCGAATTCCTCACCAGCCTGCCGGCGATCGGCGAGGGCAAGCGCGACCGCATCCTCGCCGAGCTCGAGATCTCCCCGGTGAAGCGCCTCGGCGGGCTCGGCGCTCGGCAGCGACGGGCCCTCCGCAGATTCCTCGACATCCGATGGCCCGAACAGCGCGCGCGGGGCGGCCGAAGCCGGCTCGTCGTCCTCGCCGGCCCGACGGCGGTCGGCAAGGGCACCGTCGCGGCATACATCAGCGAGCACCATCCCGAGATCCACCTCTCGGTGTCGGCGACCACCAGGCCGCCGCGACCGAGCGAAGTAGACGGCGAGCACTATTTCTTCGTGACCGACGAGGAGTTCGACCGGCTGATCGCCGCCCACGAGCTGCTCGAGCACGCGACGGTGCACAACTCGCATCGCTACGGCACGCCGCGGCGGCCGATCGAGGAGGCACTCGCTGCCGGGCGCACCGTGCTCCTCGAGATCGATCTGCAGGGAGCCCGGCAGGTCAGGGCCGCAGAGCCGTCCGCCACGCTCGTGTTCCTGCTGCCGCCGAGCTGGGACGAACTCGTCCTGCGACTGGTCGGGCGGGGCACCGAGGGCGACGAGGAGCGCGCGCGTCGACTGCGCACCGCGAAGGGAGAATTGGCCGCTCAGAACGAGTTCGATTACCGCGTCGTGAACGACGAGGTCGCCTCGGCCGCCCGAGAGGTCGTAGAATTGGTGCAGGCGCCCGCGCGTCCGTCTTAGCGCGCCCATCGGGGCCAGACGCTTTCCACCGACATCCGTCGTACGAACCCAGGAGGTTTCGCCGTGGCCGGAACGAACCAGGGGATCATCGATCCCCCCATCGACAGCCTTCTCCAGAAGGTCGACTCGAAGTACCAGCTCGTGATCTACGCGTCCAAGCGCGCCCGTCAGATCAACGACTACTACTCCGATCTTCACGAGGGCAACCTCTTCGACAACGTGGGCCCGCTGGTCGATTCCACCGTCGAGGACAAGCCGCTGACGATCGCCCTGCACGAGATCCACGAAGACAAGCTCCGCCTGCGTTCGGCGGAGTAGCCTCCGATACATCGCCGACGTCTCCGGACGTCGGCGATGACGTTGCGTGGCGCCACCATCCGCGTTGTCGGCCGGGCCCGGCATACTTGTGCCGACCCGACCCGACTCCGCTACCCACTTGGAGCATCGATGACCGAGCTGCGTCTTTTCACGTCCGAATCCGTGACCGAGGGGCACCCCGACAAGATCTGCGACCAGATCTCGGACAGCATCCTCGACGCGATCCTGGCGGAAGATCCGCAGGGCCGCGTCGCGGTCGAGACACTCGTGACGACGGGCCTCGTGCACGTTGCCGGTGAAGTCTCGACCAGCGCGTACGTCGAGATCCCGGCGATCGTCCGAGGAGTCGTGAACCGCATCGGCTACACCTCCAGCGACACCGGCTTCGACGGCGACTCCTGCGGCGTGAGCGTGTCGATCGGCGCACAGTCGTCCGACATCGCCGCCGGGGTCGACAAGGCCTTCGAGCGGCGCGAGGACGGCTCTACCGATCCGCACGACGAGCAGGGCGCGGGCGACCAGGGCATCATGTTCGGCTATGCGACCAACGAGACGCCGCAGCTGATGCCGATGGCGATCTGGACCGCCCACCGCATCGCAGAACGCCTCACGGAGGTTCGGCGCTCCGGCGCGCTGCCCTTCCTGCGACCCGACGGCAAGACCCAGGTGACACTCGGCTACGACGGGCAGACCCCGAAGACGGTCGAGTCGGTCGTGCTGTCCACCCAGCACGACCCCGACATCTCCCAGAAAGCACTGCGCGCCGCCGTCCGGGCCGAGGTCATCGATCCGGTGCTGGAAGCGACCGGGCTGGCGCTTCCCGACGTGAAGTTCTACATCAACCCGGCGGGACCGTTCGTCACCGGTGGCCCGAAGGGCGACGCCGGGCTCACCGGCCGCAAGATCATCATCGACACCTACGGCGGCGCGTCGCGTCACGGCGGTGGCGCGTTCAGCGGCAAGGACCCCTCGAAGGTCGACCGGTCTGCGGCGTACGCCATGAGGTGGGTGGCGAAGAACGCGGTCGCCGCCGGGCTGGCCGATCGACTCGAGGTTCAGGTCGCGTATGCGATCGGCAAGGCGAACCCGGTCGGACTCTATGTCGAATCGTTCGGCAGCGGCCACGTGGCCGACGAGGTCATCACGCAGGCGATCCTCGACGTCTTCGACCTGCGTCCGAAGGCGATCATCGATCACCTCGACCTCCTGCGTCCGATCTACGCGCAGACTGCGGCCTACGGGCATTTCGGCCGCGAACTGCCCGACTTCACCTGGGAGCGGACCGACCGCGTCGACGATCTGCGCGCAGCCGCCGGGCTGTGAGTCGGCGCCGCTTCCCCGCGGAGCGGTGACATGACCGCGCGGCGCGTCGCGCGCGTCCTGATCGATTCGCCCCTGCCTCAGCTGGATCGGCTGTTCGACTACGCGATCCCCGAGCACCTGGCGGCCGAGGTTCGGCCCGGCGTGCGCGTGCGCGTCCCGCTTCGCAGCGCCGGACGTGTCATCGACGCCTACGTGGTCGACCTGGGCGAGCCCGACGCAACGGACCGACCGCTCTCCGAAGTCGACGCCGTGGTCTCTCCCACGCCGGTGCTGACTCCCGCGCTGTACGCCCTGGCGCGCCGCGCGGCCGATCGCGCCGCCGGTTCCGCCACCGACATCCTCCGCCTCGCGATCCCCAAGCGGATGGTCCGCGCCGAGAAGGCGTGGCTGGCTGCCGAGCCACCTACGGCAGCCGTGATCGACGATGCCGGCCGGGCCTGGGCCGACGCCGCCCTTGCTGGGCACCCCCTCTTGGTGGAGTGCCTCAACCGTGGCGGGCGCGGCGCGCTGGACGCACCGCCGGAGCCCCTCCGCCTGCACGACGGCACCACGTCCGGGGCGTGGGCAGTGGTCCTGGCCGCGGCGGCGGTGCGCACCCTGGCCGCAGGGCGCAGTGCGATCCTCGTGGTTCCCGATCATCGCGATCAGGCGCAGCTCGAGGCCGCGCTGGCCGGTCGTGCTCCCGCCGATGCCGTCATCCGCAACGATGCGAGGCAGAGTTCGCCGGCGCGCTATGCCGCGTTCCTGCGCATGCTGGCTCCGGCACCGTGCATCGTCGTCGGCAACCGGTCTTCCGTGTACGCACCGGTGCACGCCGTCGGTCTGGTCGCGATCTGGGACGACGGCGACCCTCTCCTGGCCGAGCCGCTCAGCCCGGGGGTTCACGCCCGCGACGCGGCGCTCATGCGGCAGGAGCTCGACGAGTGCGCGGTCGTTTTCGCCGGACACACCCGCACCTCCGATGTGGAGCGCCTGGTCTCGCTCGGCTGGGTGCGCGAGGTCTCCGCAACACGGCGAGCATCACCGCGGGTGGTGCTCAGCGCCACGAAGGAGGGGGAGTCCCGCGGTGCTCGCGTGCCGTCCGCCGCCTTCGCCGCCGCGCGTGAGGCCCTTCAGACCGGACCCGTGCTCGTGCAGGTCGCGCGACCGGGCTACGCGCCTGTGCTGCTGTGCGCAGACTGCCGCGCGCCCGCCCGCTGTGCGCACTGCGGGGGTCCCCTGCACGCCGCGCGACGCGGAGCGGTGCCGGCGTGCGGCTGGTGCGGACGACAGGCGACGACCTGGTCGTGCCCGAAGTGCGCATCCGACCGCGTCCGGATGGCCTCTTCCGGCAGCGAGCGGACCGCCGACGACCTCGGGCGCGCGTTCCCCGGCATCCGGATCATCATCGCCGACGGCGAGCATCCGGTGATGCGGGTGGACGCACGGCCCGCGCTGGTCGTCGCCACCCGGGGTGCAGAGCCGATCGCCGACGGCGGTTACCGCGCTGTCGTCCTCCTCGACGGCGATCGGATGCTGCAGGCCGACGACCTGCGGATCGGCGAGTCGTGCCTGCGCTGGTGGTCCAACGCGGCCGCGCTGGCCGCGCCCGGCGCCCCCGTCCATCTCGTGGGCGTGACGGGTTCGGTCGCGAGAGCCCTCGCGACGTGGACGCAGCCCGCGTACGCCCGGGCGGAGCTGGCCGACCGTGCACCCCTGCGGATGCCGCCGACCGTGCGCGTGGCCGCACTGGAGGGCAGCAGGCAGGCCGTCGATGCGGCATTGGCGAGCCTTCGGGACGCGGTGCCCGACCTCGACGACGAGGCCGTGCTCGGTCCTGTGCCCTCCGCCACCGTCTCTCGTGCTCTCGTGCGCTTCGACTACGCGCACGGGCAGCGCGTGGCGGACAGCCTGCGCGCTTCGATCGTCGCCGATGCGCTGCGCGCCCGGAAGAACCCCAAGACGCGCACGGCAGGCACCCGGAATACACTCAGAGTCCGGGTCGACGTGCCCGACCTTGATCTGTGAGGAACGCCATGCGCCTCGTCTTCGCCGGCACGCCCGATGCCGCAGTGCCCTCGCTGCGCCTGCTCGCGGCGTCCGATCACGAGATCGTCGCGGTCGTCACGCGCCGCGACGCTCCCGTCGGGCGCAAGCGCGTTATCACACCGTCCCCGATCGGCATCGTCGCGGAAGAGCTCGGAATCGAGACGATCAAGACCGATCGGCTGGATGAAGCGGCGACGCAGCGGATCGCGGCGCTCGCGGCCGACCTCGGGGTCATCGTGGCGTACGGCGGCCTCGTGCGCGAGCCGCTGCTGTCGAGCCCCGCCCACGGGTGGATCAACCTGCACTTCTCCCTCCTCCCGCGCTGGCGCGGCGCCGCGCCCGTTCAGCACGCCCTCATCGCGGGCGACCCGGTGACCGGCGCCTCGGTGTTCCAGCTGGTGGCCGCCCTGGATGCGGGAGACGTCTTCGCGGAACGCTCGTACGTCGTGCCCGACGGCGCGACCGCGGGAGTCGTCCTCGACGCGCTCGCCTCCGAGGGTGCGCAGCTGCTGAATGACGTCGTGAACGCGATCGCCGCCGGAACCGCGGTCGCCGTCGCCCAGACCGGTGAGCCGACTCTCGCGCCGAAGCTCGACGACGCCGACGGGCGCATCCGCTGGGACGCTCCGCGCGAATCCGTGCTGGCGAGGATCCGCGGGGTCACGCCCGAGCCGGGAGCCCACACCACTGTGGACGGGGCCCGCCTCAAGGTGCTCTCCGCGCGTGCGGCACCGCACGATGCGCCGCCACTCGAGCCGGGCCTGCTCGCCGAGCACGGCCGTGCGCTGCTGGCGGGCACGGCGACGGAGCCGGTCATCCTCGACCGGTTGCAGCCTGCCGGAAAGAGCCCGATGGACGCGGCGGACTGGTGGCGCGGGCGCCGCGGCGATGCGGAATCGGCGAGGGCAGGGTCGTGAGCGGCGCGAAGGAGTCCCGTCAGGTCGCATACGAGACGATCCGCGCGGTCAACGAAGCCGACGCCTACGCGAATCTTCTGCTGCCGAAGGCGATCTCGCGCGCCCGGCTCGATACGGCCGACGCGGCATTGGCGACCGAGCTGACCTACGGCACGCTGCGACGTCAGGGCACGTACGATGCCGTCATCCAGATCGCGGCGGACCGAAGCATCCAGGAGATCGATCCGGGCGTCCTCGATGCCCTGCGCCTCGGCGCCCATCAGCTGCTGTCCACGCGCGTGGCGTCGCACGCCGCGGTGAACGAGTCGGTGGAGCTCGCCCGGGCGGCGAGCGGACGCAGCGCCGCCGGGTTCGCCAACGCCGTCCTGCGCCGGATCTCGCGAGACACGCCGGGGGAGTGGATGGCGAGGATCGCGGCCGGGGCGCGGTCGGACGACGAGCGGCTCGGGCTCGTGTTCTCGCACCCCGTGTGGGTGGTCCGCGCATTTCGGCGTGCACTGGCGGCGGAGGGTCGCGCGGGCGAGCTCGAAGCGCTCCTCACGGCCGACAACGCATCGCCGCGCGTGACCATGGCCGCCCTGCCCGGAGTCGCGGAAATCCCCGACGGCGCTCGCCACACGCCGTTCTCGCCGTTCGGCTTCCGCCTCGGCGGCGGTGATCCCGACGGCCTCGTCCGTGAGTCCGGCGGAACCCTCCGCGTTCAGGACGAGGGTTCGCAGCTCGCCGCGCTCGCCCTCACGCGCGCCGCGCCGGTGCGGTCGCACGAGCGCTGGCTGGATCTGTGCGCCGGACCCGGAGGCAAGACGGCGGTGCTGGCTGCCGAAGCCCTGGCCGGCGGCGCCTCGCTCGAGGCGAACGAGGTGTCACCGGCACGCGCGGGCCTCGTGCGGCAGGCGATCGCCGGCGTCCCGCTGAAGGTGCCGGTCTCGGAGGAGGACGGCCGCACCCGCGCCGGCGAGGGCGGCTACGACCGGATCCTCGTCGATGCGCCGTGCACCGGCCTCGGCGCGCTGCGGCGTCGCCCCGAAGCGCGGTGGCGCAAGTCGCCCGCGGACGTACCGGAGCTGACCCAGCTGCAGGGCGAGCTCCTCGCGGCGGCCATCGGCGGACTCCGCCCCGGGGGCATCGTCGCCTATGTGACGTGCTCGCCGCATCTGGCGGAGACCGCGGGCGTCGTCGCCGACGCGCGCCGCGAGCACGGAGCCGCGATCGAGGAGCTCGATGCGCGTGACGTGCTGCGAGGCCTGTCCGCCTCAGTGCCGGAGCTCCCGCCGCAGAACGACGGTTCGGGGCGGGCGCAGCTGTGGCCGCACCGTCACAACACCGACGCGATGTCGATCACGCTGCTGCGACGCGTCTGAGCGGCGGCGCGGCTCACTCCAGCAGGCGCACCCTCGGCGCCAGGCCGTCGATCTCGGTGCGCAGCACCAGCACGGCCGCGGGATGGGAACGCTCGAGTTCAGCGACATCGACGGTGATGACCGCGGCATTCGGCGCGGCCGCGGCGATCTCGCGCAGCATCGACAGCACCCGCTCCGCACCCGCGAAGCCCAGTTCGCCTCCGAGCCGGACGATCGGCCCGTCTTCGCTCTCCACCACGGAGATCCCGGGTGCCGCGAGGCTCTCGTGCAGCTCGAGCAGATGCATCCCGAACCGGTCGGACAGGATCTCGACGATGGCGCTGGCGCGGACGCTGTTGCCGTGGGCGTCGAGCCGGGGGCTGAACGCCGCAACCCCGAACTGCGACGGAGCTACGGCCATCACCCCGCCGCTGACTCCGCTCTTGGCGGGCAGGCCGACGCGCAGCATCCACTCGCCGGAGAAGTCGTACATTCCGCAGCTGGCCATGATCGAGGTCACATCGCGCGCGACCCGTTCGGAGACGACGCGTTCGCCGGTGACCGGATTGAGGCCGCCGAACGCGAGCGTGGCAGCCATGACGGCGAGGTCGCGCACGGTGACGAGCACCGAGCACTGGCGGAAATACGTTTCGACCGCATCGTGCACCGACCCCTCGATGACCCCGTACGACTTCAGCAGGTGGGCGAGTGCGCGGTTTCGGTCACCGGTGGCCGACTCGGACGCGTAGACGGACTCGTCGACCCAGAGCGAACGGCCCGCGAACGCCGACAGCATCGCGACGATGTGCCCGGTGCGCTCGTCGATGTCGGCTCCGGGGATGAGCGAGGTGGTCGCGATCGCACCCGCGTTGACCATGGGATTGGCAGGGCGACCCGTGCCCGCCTCGAGACTGATCGCGTTGAACGGCTCGCCGCTCGGCTCCGCGCCGACGCGGGCGAGCATGGCGTCCCGTCCCAGGTTCTCCAGCGCGAGGGCCAGGACGAAGGGCTTGGACATCGACTGGACCGTGAACTCGGCGCTGTCATCGCCGACCGTCATCACTCGACCCCGCGGGCCGACCACCCCGAACGCAAGCAGATCGGGGTCGGCCTCTGCCAATTCGGGAATGTACGACGCGGGCTCACCCGCATCGTGCTCCCGCACCTCCACGAGCACCTTCTCGAGCAACGCCATGATCGGGTCCACGGCTCGACCATAATGGACGCGTGCACAGCCGTGAGGAACGCCGAGACCAGAGCCGAGCGGCCGATCCCGACCAGGTCCGCATCAATCCGAGCGTGCTCGCCGCGGATTTCGTCAACATGCAGGCCGAGCTCGCTCGCATCTCGAGTGCGGACTTCGTGCATGTGGACGTCATGGACAACCACTTCGTGCCCAACCTGACGTTCGGGCCGCAGATGGTCGCGCGCATCCACGCGACGAGCCCCATACCCCTCGACGTGCACCTGATGATCGACGAGCCGGAACGCTGGGCGCCGGAGTACGCCGAGATCGGCGCCGCCTCGGTGACGTTCCACCTCGAGGCCGCTTCCGAGCCGGTCGCGCTCGCGCGGAGACTGCGCGCGATCGGCGCGCGCGCCGGCCTGGCGGTGAAGCCCGCGACCCAGGTGGAGGGACTCTTCGACGTGCTCGACGAGTTCGACCAGATCCTGGTGATGACCGTGGAGCCCGGTTTCGGCGGCCAGTCCTTCATGCCCGAGACGATGCCCAAGCTGCGTCTCCTGGCCGACGAGGCGCGTGTGCGCGGATCCTCGGTGTGGCTGCAGGTGGACGGCGGCATCGGGGAGTCCACGATCGCACAGGCCGCCGAGGCAGGAGCCGATACGTTCGTCGCCGGTTCCGCGGTCTTCGGCGCGGCCGATCCGGATGCCGCGATCGCGTCTCTGCGGGCCAGTGCGAGTCGGCACCACCATCGCGCGACCGCGAGCAGGCCGTGACCACCACGCCCCCGGGCGGCGCCGTCGGCAAGCACGCTCGCCGGCTCATCGACGTGTACACCGGCGAGCACGGGGTCTACGGTCTGGTGCTCGTGACCGCGCTGATCGCGATCGGCGAGGATTACGACAGCGATCTCGAGGTCCTCGTCTTCGTCGTCGGCACGACGATCGTGTTCTGGCTCGCGCACGTCTACGCCGGCATCGTCGCCGCGGGAAGCCATTCCGAGCTGGGACGGGCTCCCTTCCTGCGACGCGCCGCGCACGCGGCGACTCACTCCTCCGGGATGCTGCTCGCGATGCTCCCTCCGGCGCTCGTCCTCGCCATGGGCGTGATCGGTCTGGTGGACGAGGACGACGCCTATGATTTCGCACTGATCAGCGGACTCCTCGTGCTCGCCCTGATCGGATGGGCCAACGCCCGACGGAACGGCCGTCGCTGGCCCATGCAGATCGCCGGGGCGCTGTCCACGACCATGCTCGGCGCCCTCGTGATCCTGCTCAGCATCCTGGTGCACTGAGTCCACGAGCATCGCGAGCTCGTCGGGGTTCGATAGCCTGGACAGGTGAAGACGTTCGACGCGCTGTTCGCCGAGCTCGCCGCGAAGGCGGCCGAGCGGCCCGAGGGATCGGGCACGGTCGCGCAGTTGGACGCCGGCGTGCACGCCATCGGCAAGAAGATCGTCGAAGAGGCCGCCGAGGTGTGGATGGCGGCCGAGTACGAGTCGACGGATGCCGCTGCGGAGGAGATCTCGCAGCTGCTCTACCACCTGCAGGTGCTGATGCTCGCGAAGGGCCTCACGCTCGAAGACGTCTACCGACATCTCTGAGCAGCCGCCCGCCGACCGCCCCGAATCCGAGAGCCACCCCACATGCTGCGAATCGCCGTGCCCAACAAGGGGTCGCTCGCCGACACCTCCTCCGAGATGCTCCAGGAGGCGGGGTACACCGGCCGCCGCGACCCCAAGGACCTGCACGTCATCGACCCCGCCAATGAGGTCGAATTCTTCTACCTCCGCCCGAAGGACATCGCGACCTACGTCGGGTCGGGGGCACTCGATGTCGGGATCACAGGCCGCGACCTCCTGCTGGACGCGCGGATGCCGGGCGCCAAGGAGATCGAGGCACTCGGCTTCGGCGAGTCCACCTTCCGCTTCGCCGCGCCCCGCGGCAGCTTCACCTCGGTGGAGGATCTCGAGGGCCTGCGCGTGGCGACCGCGTATCCGGGCCTGGTCGACGGCTTCCTCGACGAGCGCGGCGTCGCCGTCGACCTCGTACCGCTGGACGGCGCGGTCGAATCCGCCGTGCGGCTGGGCGTGGCCGATGCGGTGGCGGACGTCGTGTCGACGGGAACCACCCTCAAGCAGGCGGGACTGGAGATCTTCGGTCCCGTCATCCTCGAATCGGAGGCCGTGCTGATCGGAGCGCCCGACGAGGTCGAGGGCACCCAGACGCTCCTGCGGCGCCTCAGGGGTGTGATGGTCGCCCGTCGGTACGTGCTCATCGACTACGACCTTCCCGCGCATCTTATCGACGCCGCCGTGGCGATCGCGCCCGGGATCGAGTCGCCGACGATCTCCCCGCTGCGCGACCCGGAATGGGTCGCGGTGCGGGTGATGAGTCCGAGCAAGGACGTCAACCAGGTCATGGACGCCCTCTATGCGATCGGCGCGCGCGCGATCCTCGTGACGGCGATCCACAACGCGAGGCTGTAGTCATGGCCCTGGTCTGCCGCGTGATCCCGTGCCTCGACGTCGCCGGCGGGCGCGTCGTGAAGGGCGTCAACTTCGAGAACCTCCGTGACATGGGGGATCCCGTTGAGCTCGCGCAGGAGTACTTCGCGCAGGGCGCCGATGAACTGACGTTCCTGGATGTCACAGCCACCGTCGACGAGCGCGCCACGACCTACGACGTCGTCCGGCGCACCGCCGAGCAGGTCTTCATCCCCCTCACGGTCGGGGGAGGGGTGCGCACCAGGGAGGACGTGGCCAGGCTCCTCGGCGTCGGCGCCGACAAGGTCGGCGTGAACTCGGCCGCGATCGCCCGGCCCGAGCTGATCGACGAGATCGCCGACCGCTTCGGCGCGCAGGTGCTCGTACTCTCGCTTGACGTGAAGCGCGCGCCGGGGACGCACTCGGGCTTCGTCGTCACCACCCACGGCGGCCGCACCCTCACCTCGCTGGACGCGCTGGACTGGGCCCGCGAGGCGATCGAGCGCGGCGCCGGTGAGCTGCTGGTCAATTCGATCGACGCCGACGGCACGAAGGCGGGGTTCGACCTCGAGCTGGTCTCGCTCATGCGCGAGGTCGCGAGCGTGCCGGTGATCGCCTCCGGTGGCGCCGGGCGCGTGGAGGACTTCGCCCCGGCGATCGCTGCGGGCGCGGATGCCGTGCTCGCCGCGAGCGTCTTCCACTCCGGTCAGCTCACGATCGGCCAGGTCAAGGCGGCGATGGATGCGGAAGGAATCGAGGTGCGCCCATGACTGCACTGAGCGAGCGGGACGATTCGAAGTGAACGAGACCGTGGACGAGCGGATCGCTCGTGTCGCCTTCACCGCCGATGGCCTCGTCGCCGCGATCGTGCAGCAGTGGGACACCCGTGAAGTCCTCATGCTCGGGTGGATGGATGCCGAGGCGCTGCGACGCACGCTGACGAGTGGCCGGGTGACGTTCTGGTCGCGGTCGCGGCAGGAGTACTGGCGCAAGGGCGACACCTCGGGCAACATCCAGCTCGTCCGCGGGGCGCGCCTGGACTGCGACGGCGACGCGATCCTCCTGGAAGTCGATCAGATCGGCCCGGCATGCCACACCGGCACGCGCACGTGTTTCGACGCGGACGACCTGCATCCCGTGGTGTAGCTTGAGCGCACCGCGACGACGACGTTGCGGGCCGAGGTGCGGAGGCGGCGCGTGATCCCTACGAGAAACCGACTCCTGGCCGGTCTGCTGGTGGCGGTGCTGTGGGTCGTGGGCGTGACCGCCCTCGTCGCGACACCGGCGGCGGCAGCGAGCGCCGAGGTGGTGCGGTGGTCGGGTCCCGACCGATACGCGACCTCCGCGGCCATCAGCGCCAAGACCTTCCCCGGAACCGTGCCGGTGGTGTTCATCGCCAGCGGGCAGGTCTTCCCCGACGCCCTGTCCGCAGCACCCGCCGCCAGCCGACTCGGGGGACCCATCCTC
>DASQLG010000069.1:0-46013 GCA_035630115.1 Microbacterium sp.
GAGGGTGACACGGGCCTAGCCTAGTGATCGAGGGCACGCGTAGAATCGACGGGTCCGAGCAAGCAGAGGGGGATGCATGCCACTCTCCGAACAGGAGCAGCGTCTGCTCGACGAGATGGAACGCCATCTCATGCGCAATGACGCCGATGTGGTCAGCGCGCCCACCGACGGTCGCACGCTGAGCTATCGCAACATCGTCTACGGCACGATCCTCGTGCTCGTCGGCCTCGGTGCGCTCATCGTGGGAGTCTCGACGCAGCTCATCGTCGTCGGCGTCATCGGGTTCGTCGTGATGCTCGGCGGTGTCATCCTTGCGGTGACCCCCACGCGCGGCGTCCCTCGTGCGCCCGTCGACACGGCGCGACCCGCGCAGAAGCAGCGATCGAATTCTTCCTTCATGGACCGCATGAACGACCGCTGGGATCGACGGCAAGAGGGGCAATGACCCGCCGTTCGCGCTGACGGCGCCACCTGAGCACCGACCTTCGGGTCGGTGCTTTTCTTTTCGCCCTCCGAAGGCCCGCGAACTCGCGAAGGGGAGCGCTGGGGACCCCCTATGCCACGAATGGGTGACAAAGTGGAGGAAAGTGGAGTAAAGTGGCGAATACCTCACGGGGGCCGGACGAAGGGGGTGACGGGCCGATGCTTTTGGGCACGCACACTCCTCGACTCGACGACAAAGGCCGGGTCATCCTGCCGTCGAAGTTCCGCGAAGACCTGGGTGGCGGCATCGTCATCACCCGCGGTCAGGAGCGCTGCCTCTACGTCTTCAGCTCGGACGAGTTCGAGCGCATCCACGAGCGCATCCGTGAAACCCCGCTCTCGAACAAGCAGGCTCGCGACTTCCTGCGCATGTTCCTCTCCGGCGCGAGCGCCGAGAAGCCCGACAGCCAGAACCGCATCACCATCCCGCCCACCCT
Source organism: Microbacterium sp. (assembly GCA_035630115.1). GTDB lineage: Bacteria > Actinomycetota > Actinomycetes > Actinomycetales > Microbacteriaceae > Microbacterium. The sequence goes on from DASQLG010000069.1 coordinate 921, forward strand.
GCGGGCGTACGCCGGCCTCGAGAAGGAGCTCGTCGTCACGGGCGTCGGCGCCCACGCCGAGATCTGGAACGCCGACGCGTGGAACGCCTACGCCGAAGGAAACGAAGACAGCTACGCCGAGCTCGAGCAGGAGGTGATCCCGGGCCTGTTCTGAGCCCCCGACCCTGACTCCCAGCCGCTCACGCCCTGACGCACTTCCCCGGCGCCAGGTCAGAGCGGATGGGGATCAGGATCTGGGGAACAGGGGTCCTGAGCACCATGAGCCTGCGCGACATCCACACTCCCGTGCTGCTCGACCGCTGCGTCGAGCTGCTCGCCCCCGCCCTTCAGAAGGAGGGCGCGGTGTTCGTCGATGCCACCCTCGGCATGGGCGGACACTCCGAGGCGTTCCTGGAGCGGTTCCCCGACATCCACCTCATCGGCCTCGACCGCGATCACGACGCGCTGCGGATCGCGGGGGAGCGACTCGCTCCGTTCGAGGACCGCCTCACCCTGGTCCACGCGGTCTACGACGGGATCGCCTCCGCTGTGGAGACGGCCGGCTTCGCCGCGGCCGACGGCATCCTGTTCGACCTCGGCGTCTCGTCGCTGCAGCTCGACGTCGCCGACCGCGGCTTCGCGTATTCGCAGGATGCACCGCTGGACATGCGGATGGACCAGACCACCGGGCCGATGGCCTCCTACATCCTGGCGACCTACAGCGAGGGAGAGCTGCGGCGCATCTTCGAGCGCTACGGCGAGGAGAAGCTCTCGGGCCGCTACGCCCGCGCGATCATCAAGGCGAGGGAGACCGAGCCGATCGAGCGGTCGGGTCAGCTCGTCGAGATCCTCGTCGCGGCCACGCCGTATGCAGCCCAGCGCACCGGTCACCCCGCGAAGCGCGTGTTCCAGGCCCTGCGCATCGAGGTCAACAGCGAACTCACGGTGCTCGAGCGTGCCATCCCCGACGCGCTCAGCATCCTTCCGGTCGGCGGGCGCATCGTGGTGCTGGCCTATCAGTCGCTCGAGGACCGGATCGTGAAGCGCGCACTGGCCGAGGCATCGGCATCCACCACTCCTGCGGGGCTTCCGGTCGAGCTGCCGGAGCACGCCGCGCGCTTCCGGCTGCTCGTCAAGGGCGCCGAGCTCGCCTCCGAGGAGGAGCGCGCCCGCAACCCGCGGGCGACACCGGTGCGCCTGCGTGCGGCCGAGCGCGTGAAGGATGCCGCATGAGCGCCGTGGCACAGACCGCCGCGATCTCCGCGCCGGCACGTTCCTGGACGCCACGCCTCCGCGCGGTCGAAGAGCCGTCGCGCCGCCGGCGGCCGAAGCTCATCTACGGCGTCGTCGCCCTCGTCGGCGCACTCACGATCGGCGCGGCCCAGATGGCGCTGTCCATCCTGACGACGCAGAGCTCCTACGAGCTCTCGACGCTGACTCAGGAGGCGCGTCAGCTCACCTGGCAGAAGCAGATCCTGTACGACGACGTGGCGGGCCTCAGCTCGCCCCAGTACCTCGCGGCCAACGCGTCGGCGCTGGGGATGGTGATCGCCGAGTCGCCGAGCTACCTGCGCCTCAGCGACGGCGCGCTCCTCGGTGCCGGCCAGGCCGCACTGGGCGCGACCTCCGTCGACGCGATCGGGCGCGCAGCCGTGCCGAACGCCCTCATCACGGACACGCCCCTCGTGACCGCGCCGAAGGCGACGATCGAGGGCGCCCCGGTGGAGACCGCTGTCGCCGACGGCGGAGTGGCCAACACACCGCCGCCCATCGCCGACGGACTGCCCACCCCGAGCACACACTGAGTACATGACCACGAGAAGCACACGGAGCCCTCGCCGTCGCACAGTGGTCGCCCTGGCCGTCGTGCTCGCGGTGCTCGCCGGCTTCATCGTCCGGCTCGTGGACATCCAGGTCGTGAACGCCGACGACCACATCGCGGATTCCATGGAAGTGGCCCTCGGCGCTTCGCGCACGCTCTACGGAACGCGCGGGGAGATCGTCGACGAGTCCGGCCAGACCCTGGCGGGCAGCATCCTGCTCTACGACGGCGTGCTCGACCCGAAGAACGTCGGACCCCTGACCCGGGAGGACGATGACGGCGAACGCGTCGTGGTGCCGTGGAAGGATGTCGCGGCCGAGATCGGCGTCATCACGGGGCAGACCGCCGACGAGGTGCAGAAGATCGTCGCGGACGCACTCGCCGAAGACCCCGACTCGCAGTTCGCGTACCTGAGGCGCGGACTGACGACCGAGCAGTATCGCGCGCTCGTCGACATCGGCGCGTCGTTCCTCACGTTCGACCAGCACCCCGCGCGCACGTATCCCGACGGCGCGGTGGCGGGCAACCTCGTCGGCTTCATGGGCACCGACGGCGATCCGCTCGCCGGCATCGAGAAGAGCCAGAACGACTGCCTGCTCGCCGCGAACGGCACGCTGACGTTCCAGAAGGGCAAGGACGGTGTCGTGATCCCGGGCACTGAGCAGCAACAGCCCGCCGTGGACGGCGGCACGCTCCAGCTGACGATCAACCGCGACCTCCAGTGGTACCTGCAGCAGCTGATCGGCGAGCAGGTGCAGGACATGGCGGCCCAGAGCGGCTCGGTCATGGTCGTGGAGGTCGAGACGGGCAAGATCCGCGCCGCGGCCGAGTACCCGACGGTCGATCCCAACAACGTCGATGCGTCCGAAGACGCCGACCGCGGCAGCCGCCTGTTCCGAGACTGGTTCGAGCCCGGGTCGACCTTCAAGGCGCTGACCGCGGCGACCGTCGTCGACGCCGGAGGGCAGTCGCCGACCTCGACGGTGACGGTCTCGGGCGACGAGACCTTCGCGAACGGCGCGCGCGTGACCGACTCCTTCTCGCACCCCGCCTACCTCTACACGCTGGCCGGCGTGCTGATCGACTCGTCGAACGCGGGCATCTCGCGCTTCAGCGAGACGGTGGGCGCGGAGACCCGGGTGGACTACCTGACCAGATTCGGAATCGGCCAGGGCAGCGCGATCGGGTTCGAAGGCGAGCAGGTGGGTCTCCTCTACCCCGCGAGCGAGTGGGACAACCAGACCCTCTACAACACGGCCTACGGTCAGGGCCTCACCACGACGGTTCCGGAACTCGTCGGCGCGTACGACGCGATCGCGAACGACGGGGTGCGGATGCCGCTGTCGATCGTCGAGTCGTGCACGAAGGCCGACGGCACCGTCGTCACGCCCACCCTTCCGGAGCCCACCCGCGTGATCAGCGAGAGCACGTCGGCGCAGGTGCGCCAGATGCTCGAGAACGTCTTCCTCCAGGCGAACTACAACACGGAAGTCGAGATCCCCGGCTACCGCATCGCGGGCAAGACCGGAACGGGTGAGAAGTCCGACGGCAACGGCGGCTACAAGAGGGGCGTGTACTACACGACGCTGATCGGATTCGCCCCGGCCGAGGACCCGAAGTACCTCGTGGTCGTCACGCTCGACGAGCCGACCACGGTAACATCGTCAGCGGCCAACGCACCGGCGTTCCAGAAGGCGATGACCCAGGTTCTGAAGACCTACCGCGTCATGCCCGCGACGACGGCGCCGACGCTGCTCCCGAAATTCGGCTGAGCCCTGTCGAAGCCTGGAGCAGCGCCCCATCCCGGCCGGAGAACCCGATGATCTCGCTCACTCTCGATCAGCTCGCCCATGTCCTCGACGGCCGGCTGCATCCCGCCCCCGGCGATACCGCCGCCACCGTCGTCTCGGGCGGCGTCGACACCGACTCCCGGCTCATCGAGCCGGGTGGCATCTTCGTCGCCAAGCCCGGCGAGGTGACCGACGGCCATCTGTTCGTCGACGCCGCCGTGGCGAACGGCGCCGCCGTGGCGATCGTGGAGCGCGTGGTGGCGGCTCCGCTCACTCAGATCGTCGTCCCCGACGCGATCGCGGCCCTCGCCGACCTCGCGCGCCATGTCGTGCAAACGGTGAGGGATGCCGGTGACCTCCGCGTCGTCGGGATCACCGGCTCGAACGGCAAGACGACGACCAAGAACATGCTCGCCCGCATCCTGGAGGACGAGGGTGAGACCGTCTCGCCGCGCGCGTCGTTCAACAACGAGGTGGGCGCACCTCTCACGATGCTGCGGGTCACCGCGGGCACCCGATTCCTGGTGAGCGAGTTCGGCGCGAGCGCGCCGGGGGAGATCGCCCGGCTGGCGGGACTGGTCGAGCCCGACGTCGGGGTCGTGCTGATGGTCGGCATGGCCCACGCCGGTGGATTCGGCGGGATCGAAGCGACGTTCGAGGCCAAGTCCGAGCTCGTTCGGGCGATTCGTCCCGGCGGTGTGACGGTGCTCAACGCCGACGACCCGCGCGTGGCCGCGATGGCTCCGATCGCCGGCGAACGCGGTGTGTCGGTGCGCTGGTTCGGGCGGGGCACCGGGGCGGACGTCCGTGCCGACGAGGTCGAGGTCGGTGCCGACGGCACGAGATGCGTCGTCACTGCAGACGGGGTCACGGCCTCCCTGCACCTGCGGGTGCTCGGCGAGCACCACATCATGAACGCCCTTGCCGCGATCGCCGCCGCGACGGCGCTCGGCGTATCGCTGGAAGCCTGCATCACGAGACTGGAGACGGTCGAACTCGCCGAGCGCTGGCGCATGCAGCCGCTCGGCTCGGAGCGCGTGCGCATCATCAACGACGCGTACAACGCGAGTCCGGACTCGATGTCGGCCGCCTTGCGCACCCTCGCGCAGATCACCGGCCCGGGCGAGCGGACAGTCGCCGTGCTCGGCGCCATGAGCGAGCTCGGCGAGTACGCCGACGAGGAGCACGACCGCGTGGGTCTGCTGGCGGTGCGGCTCGGCATCCAGCGCATCGTCGTGGTCGGCTCCGACGCGCGGCGGATGTACCTCGAGGCGATCGCCCAGGGTTCGTGGGATGCGGAGGCGATCTTCTTCGCCACCGCCGACGAGGCGTACGACTACCTGATGGGAGAGCTGCGCGACGGCGACCGCGTGCTCGTGAAGTCCTCGAACTCGGCGGGTCTGCGGTTCCTCGGCGATCGTCTGGGAGAATCCTTCTCGTGAGATCTCTTCTGACGGCGGCGGCGATCTCGCTGGCATTCACGCTCTTCCTGACGCCGGTCTTCCTGCGGCTGTTCCGCAAGTGGGGCTGGGGTCAGGTGATCCGAACCCCCGACGACATGCACAACCCCAGTCACGGCGAGAAGCGCGGAACGCCCACGATGGGCGGGACGATCTTCATCGTCGGCACAATCGTCGGGTACCTCGTCGGCTCATTCACCGGGAACAATCCGCCGACGATCTCGGGCTGGCTCGTGATTTGGATGATGGTGGGCTTGGGCACAGTCGGCTTCATCGACGACTTCATGAAGGTGCGGCGACAGCGCAGCCTCGGCCTGAGCGGGTGGCGGAAGGTGGTCGGCCAGATCCTCGTCGCCGTGCCGTTCGGCATCGTTGCGCTGAACTTCCCGAACGCATGGAATCAGACGCCCGCATCCGCCTACGTCTCGGTGTTCCGGGATGTGCCGATGCTCTCTTTCATGGCGCTCGGTCCGATCATCGGCTGGCTGCTCTACCTGGCATGGACCTCGTTCATCGGGGTCGCGTACTCCAACAGCGTCAACGTCTCCGACGGACTGGACGGCCTCGCCGCCGGCGCGGGGGTCTTCGTGGTCGGCGCGTACAGCCTCATCGCCTTCTGGCAGTTCAACCAGTCCTGCAGCGGGGAAGAAGCCCTCGCCGACTCGGTCGCAGCCGCCTGCTACGCGACACGCGACCCCTTCGACCTCGCGATCATCTCCGCCGCCTTCATCGGCGCGCTCGTCGGATTCCTCTGGTGGAACGCGCCCAGGGCGCAGGTCTTCATGGGCGATGTCGGCTCGATGGCGATCGGCGGCGTCATCGCCGCGATGGCGATCCTCACCCGCACCGAGCTCCTGTCCATCCTCATCGCGGGCGTGTTCGTCATCGGGCCAGGTTCGGTCATCCTGCAGCGGGTCTACTTCAAGCTGACCCGCGGCAGACGCCTGTTCCTGATGAGCCCGTTCCATCACCACCTCGAGATGCGCGGGTGGTCGGAGATCACGATCGTCGTCCGCATGTGGATCATCGCGGGGCTCCTCGCCGTCTCGGGCATCGGCTTCTTCTACGTCGAGTGGCTCGCGCAGACATGAGCGGGACCCGGCTGGACGCCCTGACGAGCTGGCACGCCGGCTGGAAGGGACTGCGCGTCGCGGTGCTCGGCCTGTCGGTCACCGGCTTCTCCGTCGCCGACACCCTGGCCGAGCTCGGCGCCGACGTTCTCGTCCTCTCGGAGTCGGCCGACCCCGAGTACGCACGGCTGCTCCCGGTGATCGGCGTGCGCTCCTCGGTCGGGCCGCTCTCTCCGGTGCCCGGCGACCTGGCCGAGTTCGCGCCCGAGGTCGTCGTCGCCTCCCCGGGCTTCTCGCCGCAGCATCCGGTGATCACGTGGGCGAGGGATGCCGGAATCGCGGTGTGGGGCGATATCGAGCTCGCGTGGCGGGTGCGCGACAAGGTGGTGCGACCCGACGGCGCGCCCGCGGACTGGGTGCTGATCACCGGGACGAACGGAAAGACCACCACGACCCGCCTGGCCGCCACGATGCTGGTGGAAGGGGGTCTGCGGGCCGCTCCGGTCGGCAACATCGGCACGCCGGTGCTCGACGCGGTGCGCGACCCGGCCGGCTTCGATGTGCTCGTCGTCGAGCTCTCCAGCCATCAGCTCTGGTATCTCGGACTGCAGTCGGGCCCCGACCCCGTCTCGCCGCACGCCAGCGTGTGCCTCAACCTCGCCGACGATCACCTCGAGTGGCACGGATCGGTCGAGGCCTACCGCGACGCGAAAGCGCACGTCTACGATCACACGCGCGTGGCCTGCGTCTACAACAAGGCGGATGCCGCGACCCGCGAGATGGTCGAAGACGCCGAGGTCGTCGAGGGCGCGCGCGCGATCGGATTCGACCTGGGCGTGCCCGGCCCGAGCGACCTGGGCGTGGTGGACGGCATCCTGGTGGATCGCGCCTTCCTCGAGGACCGCCGCACGAGCGCCCTGGAGCTCACGACGGTCGCCGAGCTCGCCGAGCAGGGGCTCGCCGCCCCGCATATCGTGGCCAACGTCCTCGCCGCGAGCGCGCTGGCCCGATCGCTCGATGTCACCCCCACCGCGATCCGTGACGCGCTGCGCGGCTTCCGCCTCGACCCGCACCGGATCGAGGTGGTCGAGGTCGTCGGCGGCATCACCTGGGTCGACGACTCGAAGGCGACGAACCCGCACGCGGCGGCCTCCTCGCTCGCCGCGTACCCGGGCGCCGTGTGGGTCGTCGGCGGCCTCCTCAAGGGCGTGGACATCTCCGATCTCATCGCGACCCGCGGAGAGACGGCGAAGGCCGCGATCGTGATCGGCCTCGACCGGGCCGCGGTCGTGGCGGCGTTCGCGCGACACGCGCCGGCAGTCCCGGTGTTCGAGGTCGACCCCGATGAGACTGAAGAGGTCATGGCACGGGTCGTCGAACTGGCCGCCGGGATCGCGCGTGACGGGGACGTCGTACTGCTCGCCCCCGCCGCGGCATCCTTCGACCAGTTCACCTCCTACGCCGACCGCGGCCTGCGCTTCGCCGCCGCGGTGCGGAAGCGGATCGGGAGGGGGATCGGTGACGAGCACGACGCACAGCCCGACCCGGACCCGTCCGCCGGCGATCGCGCCTGACCTTCCGCCCCGGCGCGGCCTCGCCGCGCGCGTGTCGCTCGGCCGCGTGTTCGCACCGGTTCCGAGCGAGTTCCTCCTCATCGCCTCCACGGCGCTCCTGCTGACCGGCTTCGGCCTGGTGATGGTGCTCTCGGCGACCTCGGCCACCGCGACCGCCGCGGGCGAGCCACCCTACGAGGCGGTCACCAAGCAGGGCGTGTTCGCCGTGCTCGGCATCCCGCTGATGTTCATCGCCAGCCGCCTGCCGATCAGCTTCTGGAAGCGGACCGCGTGGCCCGCCCTCATCGGCGCGGTGATCTTCCAGTTGCTCGTGTTCGTGCCGGGCCTGGGCGTGGAGGCGAACGGAAACCGCAACTGGATCATGATCGCTGGCTTCCAGTTCCAGCCCGCGGAGTTCCTCAAGCTCGGCCTCGCACTGTGGATGGGCTACGTGCTGTTCCGCAAGCAGACGCTGCTCGGCCTCTGGCGGCACGTGTTCATCCCGGTCGTGCCGGTCGGCGCGCTCGTGATCGCGACGGTCCTGGCCGGCCAGGACCTCGGCACGGCGATGATCCTCGTGCTCATCGTGCTCGGCGCGCTGTTCTTCTCCGGCGTGAAGCTGCGCATCTTCATCCTTCCGCTGCTCGCGTCGATCGGAGTCGTGGCGGCGCTGGCCATCACGAGCCCCGACCGGATGCGGCGCATCATGAGCTTCCTCGATCCGAACTGCCTGGCGGACTACTTCAACAGCTGCTACCAGCCGCTGCACGGCATCTGGGGTCTCGCCGGCGGCGGGATCTTCGGACTGGGACTGGGCAATTCGAAGGAGAAGTACGACTGGCTGCCCGCGGCCGCCAACGACTACATCTTCGCGATCGTCGGCGAGGAGCTCGGGCTCATCGGGTGCGCCGTCGTGCTCGCGCTGTTCGCGCTGTTCGCCGTCGGAGCCTTCCACGTCATCCGCAAGACCGACGACCCCTTCGTGCGGATCGTCTCGGGCGCGATCACGGTATGGATCGTCGGTCAGGCGCTCATCAACATCGGCGTCGTGCTGCGCGTGTTCCCCGTGCTGGGCGTGCCGCTGCCGTTCATGTCCCAGGGCGGCACGTCGCTGCTGTCGGTGCTGATCGCTTCGGGTGTGCTGCTGGCCTTCGCCCGAACGCTGCCCGAGGCCGAGGCCAAGCGGCGCGCCGCGATCCAGCGCGCAGCAGCTCGCAGGCAGCGCGCGGCGGCTTCCGCGCGCTGAGCGGGTGGCCGTGCCGGGCGGGCGGCCCTGCGCCACCGCAGCGGACCGGCGCACCCCGCGGGTTAGGGTCGGAGGGTGACGACGTACCTCCTGGCCGGCGGCGGCACCGCCGGGCACGTCAACCCGCTGCTCGCCGTCGCCGACGCGCTGCGGGCTCGCGAGCCCGACGCGCAGATCCTGGTGCTCGGCACCCGGGAGGGCCTCGAAGCGCGGCTGGTTCCCGAGCGGGGGTACGAGCTGCTGTTCGTCGACAAGGTGCCGTTTCCGCGGCGCCCCGACCGGGCGGCGGTGGCGTTCCCGGTGAGATTCCGCCGCGCGATCGCCCAGGTGCGGACGCACCTCCACGACCGCGCGGTGGACGTCGTCGTCGGCTTCGGCGGGTACGCCTCCGCGCCGGCGTACGTCGCCGCGCGCGGCGCGCGGGTGCCCGTCGTGGTGCACGAGGCCAATGCGAGGCCGGGAATGGCCAACGCGCTGGGCGCCCGCCGGGCCGCCGGTGTCGGTGTGGCCTTCGCGGGAACGCCGATTCGGGGCGGCCGCGTCGTCGGGATGCCGCTGCGCCGAGAGATCGTCGACCTCGACCGCACCGCGCTCCGCGACGAGGCGGCCACGTACTTCGGTCTCGACGCCTCACGTCCCACGCTGCTGGTGTTCGGCGGCTCCCTCGGTGCGCAGCGCCTGAACGAGGCGTTCGCCGGCGCCTGGCAGGACGTGCTGGAGGCCGGCTGGCAGCTCGTCCACGTGACGGGGGAGCGGTCCGAGCTGCCCGATCCCGGGGTGCCCGGCTACGCCATGCGCCGATACGTCGACCGGATGGACCTCGCCTTCGCGCTGTGCGATCTCATCGTCTCCCGGGCCGGCGCCGCCACCGTCAGCGAAATCAGCGCGCTCGGCATCCCGGCCGTCTACGTCCCGTATGCGGTCGGCAACGGCGAGCAGGCGCTCAATGCGTCCTCGGCGGTGCAGGCAGGCGCGGCGATCCTGATCCCGGATGCCGATTTCACCGCTGACCGCGTCCGGTCGCAGATCGTGCCGCTGCTCGCGGATGAGACGCGTCGCAGCGCGATGGCGGATGCCGCGGCATCCGTGGGCACCCGCAACGGGACCGAGAACGTGGTGGCGATGATCGACGAGGCGCTCGCCTCCTAGGCGGACAGGCGTCGCTCCTGCCGGTTCCCGCCCACCCTGGCCAGGCCAGCGCGCCGGGGCCCCCTCCCAGGCCGCCCAACTTAGGATTGACGGGTCATGATCAGACCCGACCTCAGCCTTCCCATCCCCGAGCACATCGAAGCCGCCCACTTCATCGGCATCGGCGGGTCCGGCATGTCGGGCCTGGCTCGCATGTTCCTCGAGCGCGGCATCCGCGTGTCCGGGTCGGATCGTGCGGACAGTCAGGCGCTGCGCGACCTCGCGGCGCTCGGCGCAACGGTCTTCGTCGGGCACGACGCGGCGAATCTGGGGGATGCCGACACGGTGATCCACACGGGCGCCATCTGGCCGGAGAACCCCGAGTTCGTCCTCGCGAAGCAGCGTGGGATGCCGGTCATCCACCGTTCGCAGGCGCTGTACTGGCTGATCGGCGGGCGTCGACTCGTCTCGGTCGCCGGTGCGCACGGCAAGACGACGTCGACCGGCATGATCGTCACCGCTCTGCAGGCTCTGGGAGAGGTTCCGACCTTCGTCAACGGCGGGGTGATCGCCCAGCTCGGCGCCTCGAGCGCAACCGGCTCCGACGACCTCTTCGTGATCGAGGCCGACGAGTCCGACGGCACCTTCCTGCTCTACGACACCTCCATCGCGCTGATCACGAACGTCGACCCCGACCACCTGGATCACTACGGCACCGAGGACGCCTTCGTGGACGCGTTCGCCACGTTCGCGAACCGGGCCCGCGAGGCCGTCGTGATCTCCTCGGACGACCCCGGAGCGCGCGCGGTCTCCGCGCGGCTGACGCACGCGAACGTGGTCACGTTCGGCGAGTCGGATGCCGCCGACGTCCGGGTGACCGGCATCCGCACCGACGGTCCGGTGTCGTTCACCCTCCGTCACGCCGGGGCATCGGTCGACGCGCGCCTGGCCGTGCCGGGCGCGCACAACGCGATCAACGCGGCCGGGGCGGTCGCCGTCCTGTTGACCCTCGGGCACGGGCTCGAGGACGCCGTACGCGCGGTCGAGGGCTTCGAGGGAACCGTGCGGCGCTTCGAGCTGCACGGCGTGGAGCGTGGGGTGAGCGTCTTCGACGACTATGCCCACCACCCGACCGAAGTGGCCGCCGCGCTCGTGGCGGCGCGCTCGGTCATCGGAGACGGGCGCATCATCGCGATCCAGCAGCCGCACACCTACTCGCGCACGCAGCAGATGTACCGCGAGTTCGCGGATGTGCTCGAGCAGCATGCCGACCACACGGTCATGCTCGACGTGTACGGCGCGCGGGAAGACCCGGTGCCGGGCGTCACGGGAGAGCTCGTCTCCGGCGCCTTCGACGACCCCGCGCACGTGCACTACGTCGCCGACTGGCAGGAGGCCGCCGACTACACCGCGACCGTCGCACGCGACGGCGACTATGTCATCACCCTCGGCTGCGGCAACGTCTACCAGATCATCCCGCAGGTGCTGGAGGCGCTCTCGCGCACCCCGGACGCCGACGGCGCTCCCCGCCAGAGCGCTGCGGAGTAGCACCGATGCGCCGGCCGCCGCCTCTTCCGCCGACGGCGGAGTCATCGACGGATGCCGCCGCCCGCGTTCCGGCTCAGGATCGGTCGGCGGATGACCTGCGGATCCAGGCTGACGAGTACGACGTCGCGCCCGTCATCCCGCTTACCTCACCCACGCCGATGCAGCGGCCGAGCGAGCTTCCCGACACGCGCGACCCGGCATCCGTCGAAGAGGCGGCCGCTGCGAGCGACGAAGACCCGATCCGAATGAGCGAGGTGTGGGCCGCCGCCCGGGCGCGCCGCAGGGCGCTTCGCGCGGAAGTGCGGCGCTTCACGGGCAGGCAGCGCCGCAAGCGGCTGCTGTGGCTCGGCGGCGCGGCATCCGTGGTGCTTCTCGTGCTCGCCACGCTGGGGGCCGCGTACAGCCCGCTCTTCGCGGTGGAGCAGATCCGCGTCGTCGGCGCGGAGACGCTCGACACCGCCGCGGTCGAGGCGGCGCTGAAGGGACAGCTGGGCACGCCGCTGCCGCTCGTCGACGAGAGCGCGGTCAAGGCCGCGCTCGTGACCTTCCCGATCGTCGAGTCGTACACCCTCGTGGCCCGCCCGCCGCACGAGCTCGTCGTGCGCATCGTCGAGCGGACGCCGATCGGTCTGATCCAGACCCGCGCCGGATACACCCTCGTGGACGCCGCCGGAGTGGCGCTCTCCACGACCGCGACTCCCGCACCGGGCCGACCGGTCGTCACCGTGGACGGCGGCACCGGCTCGGCGGCCTTCGAATCGATCGGGCTCGTGATGCGCTCGCTTCCCCCGTCGATCCTCGACCAGGTGACGGCCGTGTCGGCCTCGACGCCCGACGACGTGACGCTCACGCTGGGCGGCTCGAACGCCCAGGTCGTGTGGGGGAGCGCGGAGGACTCCGCGATGAAGGCGCTCGTCCTGGAGAAGGCCATGATCGCGCGGCCTCCGGCATCCGTCTTCGTCTACGACGTGTCCTCGCCGAGCGCGATCGTCGTCCGCTGACGCGCTCCGGAGTCCCTTTCGGAGCGGGTTCGGCACGGGATGTGGCGACACGCCCGCGTTGCTCCGCGTCGCAGGCCGCCATCCGCATACTTTCGTGTCCAGAGGAATTGCATACCGGGCAATTCTTTAAACCTCTAGGAGAGGTTGAAGGTTTCACACACGGTATTTCAGACCAGGGTGCACGACAGACGGAGGCCGGCATGAGCCAGAACCAGAACTACCTCGCGGTGATCAAGGTCGTCGGCGTCGGCGGCGGCGGCGTGAACGCCGTCAACCGCATGATCGACCTCGGTCTGCGAGGTGTCGAGTTCATCGCGATCAACACCGACGCGCAGGCGCTGCTGATGAGCGACGCCGACGTCAAGCTCGACGTCGGTCGCGAGCTCACGCGGGGCCTCGGCGCCGGTGCCGACCCCGAGGTCGGCCGCCGCGCGGCGGAGGACCACGCGGAGGAGATCGAGGAGGCGCTGCGAGGTGCCGACATGGTCTTCGTCACCGCGGGCGAGGGCGGCGGCACGGGCACCGGCGGTGCTCCGGTCGTCGCGAAGATCGCCAAGTCGATCGGCGCCCTCACGATCGGCGTCGTCACGAAGCCCTTTTCGTTCGAGGGTCGCCGTCGCCAGAGCCAGGCTGAGACCGGCGTCGCCAAGCTCAAGGAAGAGGTCGACACCCTCATCGTCGTGCCGAACGACCGGCTCCTCGAGATCAGCGACCGCGGCATCTCTATGATCGAGGCGTTCGCCACGGCCGACCAGGTGCTGCTGGCCGGTGTGCAGGGCATCACCGACCTCATCACGACGCCCGGCCTGATCAACCTCGACTTCGCCGACGTCAAGTCGGTCATGCAGGGGGCAGGGTCGGCGCTCATGGGCATCGGCTCGGCGCGAGGCGCCGACCGCGCCATCAAGGCCGCCGAGCTGGCAGTGGAGTCCCCGCTGCTCGAGGCGAGCATCGAGGGCGCGCACGGCGTGCTGCTGTCGATCCAGGGCGGGTCGAACCTCGGCATCTTCGAGATCAACGACGCCGCCCAGCTGGTGAAGGAGGCCGCGCACCCCGAGGCCAACATCATCTTCGGAACGGTCATCGACGACACTCTCGGCGACGAGGTGCGCGTCACCGTGATCGCCGCCGGCTTCGACAGCGGAGAGCCGACCCTGCGCCTCGACCCCGTCACATCGTCTCGCGTCGTCCCCACGCCGCTGATTCCCGCGACTCCCGCCGAGGATGCCGCGAAGGAGCCGGTGCGCGAGGTCGAGAAGGTATCGGTCGGCGCTGCGGTGCCCGACTCGAGCTACGACTCGGCGTTCGGCGACGACGACCTCGACATCCCCGACTTCCTCAAGTAGCCGGCGCCGGGCTGAGGAACCGCGACAGGCACAGGGTGGACCTCGCCGAGCGACTCGCGGAGGTCGACGCCGGGATCGCGGACGCCGCACGGGCGGCGGGCCGCGACCCCGGCGCGATCACCCGCATCGTGGTGACGAAGTTCCACCCTGTCTCCGTCGTCGAGGAGCTCTACCGGCTGGGCGTCCGTGACATCGGTGAAAACCGGCAGCAGGAGTTCAGCGAGAAGGCGGCCGCGTCCGTCGCGCTCGAGGGATTGCGCTGGCACTTCATCGGTCAGGCTCAGTCGAACAAGGTCCGGGCGATCCGGGCCGCGGCATCCGTCGTGCACTCGGTCGACCGCACCAAGATCGCCGACGCCCTCGATGCGGCCGCCGACGCCCTCGATGCGGCCGCCGACGCCGAGGCGCCGGCACTCGACGTGCTGCTGCAGATCAACCTCACAGACGACCCGGGCCGCGGGGGAGTCGCCCCGGCCGACCTCGAACGACTCGCGGAGCACGTGGGGGGATGCCGCACCCTGCGCCTTCGCGGCGTGATGGCCGTCGCCCCGCTGGGCGAGGAACCCGCGCCCGCATTCACTCGGCTCGCCGAGTACGCCGAGCGGGTGCGGGCGATGGCACCCGACGCCACCTGGATCTCCGCCGGTATGACGGCGGATTACCCCGAAGCGATCGCCGCAGGCGCGACACACCTGCGGATCGGGTCGGCAATCACGGGCCCGAGGCCCGAGCACGGTTAACCTCGAAACAGACGAGCTCACACGGAGGATGCGATGTCGAACCCGCTCAAGAAGACCATGGTGTACCTAGGACTGGCAGACGAGGAAGAGGTCTATGAAGAGCCCGCTCCCCAGCCGACCGGTCGCAAGTCGGCCGCGATCGAGAAGGCCGCTCCGGTGACGCCGCTGCACCGTCCGACGGTTGTGCGCCAGGTCGCGCCCGCGGCGATCAGCGAGATCCTCACCGTCCACCCCAAGCAGTACCGCGATGCGCAGGTCATCGCCGAGAACTTCCGCGAGGGCATCCCGGTCATCATCAATCTCTCGCAGATGAGCGATGCCGACGCACGCCGCCTGATCGACTTCGCGAGCGGCCTCTCACTCGGCCTCTACGGCCGCATCGAGCGGGTGACCAGCAAGGTCTTCCTGCTCTCGCCGGAGAACGTCGCGGTGTCGGGTGAGGGAGCCGTCGCACAGGCCGACCCCGAGTCCGTCCCGTTCGCGCAGGCCTAGGCTGCGCAGAGTTCCAACGCCGTCGACTCTGACGCTGGCCGGTCGCAGCGCTGATACGATCGTCTTGTGAACATCGTCGGTGCGATCGCGACGATCCTCAACAGCCTCCTCCTGCTCTATGTGATCGTTCTCCTCGGGCGACTCGTTCTGGACTGGATCCCGTTCTTCAACCGTGAATGGCGTCCCAGGGGCGCCGGACTCGTGGCCGCCGAGGTCGTCTACACGGTGACGGATCCGCCGATCAAGCTGTTCCGCCGGTTCATCCCCCCGCTGCGAGTCGGCGGGATCGCGATCGACTTCGGATTCACCCTGACGATGCTGCTGTGCTTCGTGCTGCTCGCGGTGACGCGCGCATTCATCCGCTGACGCAGCTCGGCGCGCAGGCAACGGCCTTCGACAGGCCCCCTGAGCCGCGACTATGCTTGCGTGGTACGACCGTCGGATATCGGCGGTGCGGCCCCGACATCGGCCAGCGACCTGAGCGCTCGAAAGAGGAATCACCATGGCATTGACCCCCGATGACGTCGTCACCAAGCAGTTCCAGCACGTCCGGTTCAAGGAGGGCTTCGATCCGGATGAGGTCGACGACTTCCTCGACGAGATCGTCGTGGAGTGGCGCAAGACGATCGCCGAGAATGACGAACTGAAGGCGAAGCTCGCCGCATACGAGTCGGGTGGCGAGGCGCCTGCCGCTGCCCCGGCCGAGGTCGTCGAGGAGGCTCCTGCTGCCGCTCCGGCCGCGGCGGCACCGGCCTACGACGCCGGCCAGGGCGGAGCGGCGCCGGCTGCCGCCAGCGCCGGCATCATCGAGCTGGCCCAGCGCCTGCACGACGAGCACGTCGCGGAAGGCATCGCGCAGCGCGACAAGCTCATCGCCGACGCGCAGGCCCAGGCTGCATCCATCGTCTCCGAAGCCGAGACCAAGGGTCGCGAAGAGATCGCCCGCCTCGACAAGGAGCGCGCGAGCCTCGAAGGTCGCATCACCGAGCTGCGCAACTTCGAACGCGATTACCGCGCGCAGCTGCGTGGCTACATCGAAGGCAAGCTCCGCGACCTCGAGACGACGGGCACGACGTCGGGTTCGACCCCGGTTTCGGCCATCGGCCTCTAGGCCGGTCTTTTGACAGACCGAGCCCCCCTGCATAAAGCGGCGGCCGGCACCATCATCGCGATCCTCGCGGCGCTGGTGCTGGCCGCCGATCAGTTCACGAAGTACCTCGCCCTGCAGAATCTGCCGCTCGAGAAGCCGGTCGAGGTCCTCGGCGACTTCCTGATCTTCTATCTCGTGAAGAACCCCGGGGCGGCGTTCTCGCTGGGCGAAGGCGTCACGTGGATCTTCACGATCGCGCTGAGCGTGGTCGCGGGGGTGATCGTGTGGCTTGCGGCCACCCGCGTCCGGTCCCGGATCTGGGCCGTCGTGCTGGGGCTGCTCCTCGGCGGCGTGCTGGGCAATCTGACGGATCGGATGCTGCGAGAACCCGGCTTCCCGGTCGGGCACGTCATCGACTTCATCAACACTCCGTGGATGATGCCGGCGATCTACAACATCGCCGACATCTTCATCGTCACGATGATGATCTCCGTCGCCCTGCTCGTGCTCATCGGGCTCCACCTGGACGGCACGCGCGACGTGCGCGCCCGCAAGGACGACGACACGCTGCTCGGCGAGGGCGACGAGATTCCGCCCGCGGGCGGTGTCGCCGGATTCCAGGGTGCGCAGTTCCCGGTGGCGGATCCGGATGCCGGAGCCCCCGGCGACGCGGAACCACGCCGCGACGCGGACGGCTGAGATGGACTCTCGCAGCCTCCCGGTGCCCGACGGGCTCGACGGCACGCGGGTGGACGCGGCGCTCGCCAAGATGCTCGGATTCTCGCGGACATTCGCCGCAGACGTCGCCGACGCGGGCGGGGTCGCGATGGACGGCCGCGTCCTGACGAAGTCGGACCGCCTCCGCGCCGGCTCCTGGCTCGAAGTGACGTGGGCGCCGAAGGAGGAGCCGCGCGTCGTGCCGGTCGCCGTCCCGGGTCTCGGGATCGTCTACGACGATGACGAGATCGTGGTGGTCGACAAGCCGTCGGGTGTCGCCGCCCACCCCTCGCTGGGCTGGGAGGGCCCGACCGTCCTCGGTGCTCTCGCGGCGGCGGGCACGCGCGTGGCGACGACGGGGGCGGCCGAGCGCCAGGGCATCGTCCACCGCCTCGATGTGGGCACGAGCGGTCTCATGGTCGTCGCCAAGACCGAGCGTGCGTACACGGCGCTCAAGCGCGCGTTCAAGGAGCGCGAGGTCGAGAAGATCTACCACGCGGTCGTGCAGGGCCACCCCGATCCGCTCGCCGGAACGATCGATGCGCCCATCGCGCGCCATCCGTCGCACTCGTGGAAGTTCGCCGTCGTGCCCGACGGCAAGGAGTCGGTGACCCACTACGAGACCCTGGAAGCGTTCCCGGGCGCGGCGCTGCTGGAGATCCACCTCGAGACGGGGCGCACCCACCAGATCCGCGTTCATATGGCCGCCCACAGGCATCCGTGCGTCGGCGATCCGCTCTACGGCGCCGACCCCACGGTGTCGGCACGACTGGGCCTGACGCGGCAGTGGCTGCACGCGCGGAGGCTGTCCTTCGCGCACCCCGCGACCGGCGACCGCGTCACGTTCACCTCGGAGTACCCGGCAGATCTGGCCCACGCGCTCGAGGTGCTGCGCGCCGAGTAGACCGGTTCGGTCGATGTATCTCGCCGGGCGCCTCGTGCCTCCTCCTTGTCAACACACCCGTGAGGAGGGGAATCATGAACGACATCACATACGCTGCGAGCCGCATCGCGGTTCACCGTGCCGACGAGCTGGCACGGGACGCCGAACAGCACCGGGCCATCGCCGAACGAACCGCCGCCTGCGTGCCGCCCCCCGTACGGGAGCAGCCGCGTGTCCGGTTCCCGTCGCTGCATTCCCCGCAGTGGGGCTTCCCGCGCACCGTCCACCCCGCGCTCTGACGCACGCGCGCCTGCACGCCCTCCCGCCCGTCTCGGCGGGAGGGCGTGCTGCGTCGGACGGTGGTGGCACGATGTCGGCATGAGCATCGAAGTCCGCCCGGCACGCGTCTTCGCCGATGTCAAGACCATGGTCGGCCCGAAGCGGGCAGACGCGAACGTCTGCTGGTGTCTGAGCTATCGCATTCCGTCCAAGGAGAACCTGCAGCTGCGCGGCACCGCGCGAGGGCGCAAGGTCTCCGCCCTCATGAAGCAAGGGCCACCGGGTGTGCTCGCCTACCAGGACGACGAAGTGGTGGGCTGGGCCGCCGTTCACCCGCGCGCCGACACGGCGTTCGCGACCAATCGCAGGATCCCGCATGTGGATGACCTGGACGTGTGGTCGCTGTGGTGTGTGCGGGTGCGCCCCGGGCACCGTGGCGAGGGGATCTCGCACGCTCTCGTGAAGGGTGCGGTGGAGTTCGCACGCGACTCGGGCGCGCCGGCGATCGAGGCCTACCCGGTGGACAACAAGGGCGAGAAGGTGGATCTCACGATGGCGTACGTGGGCACCCGCCGCTTGTTCGAGAAGGCCGGCTTCACGAAGGCCGCCGACACCGATTCGGTGCTGAACGGATTCCCGCGCGTGCTGATGCGCCTCGACCTGCGTTGAGGTCTCAGGCGCTGTCGCGACCGCCTTCGAATATCGCGTCTGCGTGATCGGCGACGGCGAGCGCGACGCGACGCCGCATGTCGCCGTCCAGGCGGTCGAGCGTGGCGGGTTCGAGGCGATACCACCCGACCGAGCTCATCTCGCCGTCCACCGGGTAGGGGTCGCCGCCGTGCCAGGAGCATCGGAACGTCAGATCCAGGTAGTCGGACTGATCGCCGTTGTCGTAGGTGATCCGTGGGATCTGGTGAACCCAGACCAGGCGCTCGGCGCGGATGATCACGCCGGCCTCTTCCAGAGCCTCGCGGCAGGCGGCGTTCGCGGGCTCCTCGCCGGGGTCCACGATTCCGGTGACGGGCGTGAGCGCGCCGGTGTCGCTGCGGTGGCCAAGCAGGATCTCGTCGTCGCGCACGACGACCGCGGTCACGCCGACGAGCGCGAGCGGGGAGTGTCCCACGTGGCGGCGGAGTTCGGCGACGAAGTCGGGGATCGGCATGCCTCGAGCCTAGATCGACGTGCATAGGGGCCTCGTGGTCGGTCCCTCACGGCGTGCTCCGAAGCCGGTCGTCGGCGCCCGCGGGTAGTCTCGATCCGTGACAGCCGATTCCTTCGTTCACCTTCATGTGCACAGTGAATATTCGATGCTCGACGGGGCCGCGCGCATCAAGCCGCTGATCGAAGAGGCCGCCAATCAGGGGATGCCGGCGATCGCCGTCACCGACCACGGCAACACGTTCGGCGCCTTCGAATTCTACAAGACGGCGACCGAGGTCGGCCTGAAGCCGATCATCGGCATGGAGGCGTACGTCACCCCCGGAACGCATCGCGCGGACAAGGCGCGCGTGCGCTGGGGGAGTCCCGACCAGAACGACGACGACGTCTCGGGCTCGGGCGCGTACACCCATATGACGCTGCTCGCCGAGAGCAACGAGGGCATGCACAACCTTTTCCGCATGTCGTCCTACGCGTCGCTGGAGGGGTACTACTTCAAGCCGCGCATCGATCGTGAGCTGCTGCAGACGTATGCGAAGGGCGTCATCGCGACCACCGGCTGCGTCGGCGGCGAAGTGCAGACCCGCCTCCGGCTCGGGCAGTACGACGCGGCGAAGGCGGCGGCGGCGGAGTTCCGCGACATCTTCGGCAAGGACAACTTCTACGCCGAGATCATGGACCACGGCATCGACATCGAGCGCCGGACGATGAACGACCTGCTGCGGCTGGCTAAAGAGCTCGACCTTCCGCTCGTGGCTACGAACGACCTGCACTACACCCACCAGCACGACGCCCAGAGCCATGCCGCGCTGCTGTGCGTCCAGTCCGGCTCCACTCTCGACGACCCCAAGCGCTTCACGTTCGAGGGTGAGGAGTTCTACCTCAAGACCCCCGCGCAGATGCGGCACATCTTCCGCGACAACCCCGACGCGTGCGACAACACGCTGGCGATCGCCGAGCGTGCGTCCACCGCATTCGACACGACCGCCAACTACATGCCGCGCTACCCGGTGCCGGCGGGCGAGACTGAGCAGAGCTGGTTCGTCAAGGAGGTCGAACGCGGCCTCCACGTGCGCTACCCCTCCGGCATCCCCGCCGTCGTGCGCGAGCGCGCCGGTTTCGAGACCGACGTCATCGTGCAGATGGGTTTCCCCGGCTACTTCCTCGTGGTCGCGGATTTCATCAACTGGGCCAAGGAGAGCGGCATCCGGGTCGGTCCCGGCCGCGGCTCCGGCGCGGGTTCGATGGCGGCCTACGCCATGAGGATCACCGACCTCGACCCGCTGCAGCACGGCCTCCTGTTCGAGCGCTTTCTCAACCCCGATCGCGTATCGATGCCCGACTTCGACATCGACTTCGACGACCGGCGCCGCGGCGAGGTCATCCAGTACGTCACGCAGAAGTACGGCGACGAGCGCGTCGCCCAGATCGTGACCTACGGCACCATCAAGGCCAAGCAGGCGCTCAAGGATGCCGGCCGCGTGCTGGGCTTCCCGTTCAGCATGGGGGAGAAGCTCACCAAGGCGATGCCGCCCTCGGTGATGGGCAAGGACATGCCGCTGGAGGGCATGTTCGACAAGGACCACCCGCGGTTCAAAGAGGCGTCCGAGTTCCGCGCGCTGATCGAGACGGATGCCGAGGCGAAGACCGTTTTCGACACGGCCGTGGGCCTGGAGAACCTGAAGCGCCAATGGGGCGTGCACGCCGCCGGTGTCATCATGTCGAGCGAGCCGCTGATCGACATCATCCCGATCATGAAGCGCGAGCAGGACGGCCAGATCGTCACGCAGTTCGACTACCCCGCGTGCGAGTCCCTCGGCCTGATCAAGATGGACTTCCTTGGGCTGCGCAACCTCACGATCATCGACGACGCGCTCGACAACATCGCCGCCAACCGCGGCGAGAAGCTCGTGCTCGAAGAACTCGCGCTCGACGACGCGGCTTCCTACGAACTGCTGGCGCGCGGAGACACGCTGGGCGTGTTCCAGCTCGATGGCGGACCGATGCGCAGCCTGCTGCGACTCATGAAGCCCGACAACTTCGAAGACATCTCGGCCGTCCTGGCGCTGTACCGCCCGGGTCCGATGGGCGTGAACTCGCACACGAACTATGCGCTGCGCAAGAACGGCCTGCAGCAGATCGAGCCGATCCACCCCGAGCTGGAGGCGCCGCTGGCCGACGTGCTCGGCACGACGTACGGTCTCATCGTCTATCAGGAGCAGGTGATGGCCGCGGCGCAGAAGCTCGCCGGGTTCAGCCTGGGACAGGCCGATATCCTGCGCCGTGCGATGGGCAAGAAGAAGAAGTCCGAGCTCGACAAGCAGCAGGAGGACTTCTTCGGCGGCATGACGGCAGGCGGCTACAGTCCTGCCGCGCAGCAGGCGCTGTGGAAGGTGCTCGAGTCGTTCGCCGACTACGCCTTCAACAAGGCGCACACCGCCGCATACGGACTCATCGCCTACTGGACCGCGTACCTGAAGGCGCATTACCCCGCTGAGTACATGGCGGCACTGCTGACGAGCGTCGGCGATGCGAAGGACAAGCTCGCGGTCTACCTCAATGAGTGTCGCCGGATGGGGATCAAGGTCCTGCCGCCCGACGTGGGGGAGTCGATCCGGTACTTCGCGGCCGTGGGAGAAGACATCCGCTTCGGGCTGGGTGCGGTGCGCAATGTCGGCGCGAACGTGGTCGACTCGATCGTGCTGGCGCGTCAGAATGCGGCATTCGAGTCGTTCCACGACTTCCTCACCAAGGTGCCGGTGCACGTCGCCAACAAGCGGACGGTCGAATCGCTCATCAAGGCGGGTGCGTTCGACTCGCTCGGCTCCACCCGTCGCGCGCTCATGGAGATCCACGAGGACGCCACCGAAGCGGCCGTCGAGGTCAAGCGCAAGGCGGCGACGGGGGCGATCGGGTTCGATTTCGACAGCCTGTACGACGCCACCGAGGAGCCGCTCCCGGTGAAGGTGCCCGACCGCCCGGAGTGGACGAAGAAGGACAAGCTGGCGTTCGAGCGGGAGATGCTGGGGCTCTACGTGTCGGATCACCCGCTCGCGGGTCTGGAGATCCCGCTGGCGAAGCACGCATCGATCAGCATCCACGATCTGCTCGCATCGGAGGACCTGGGCGACGGCGACCAGGTCACGGTGGCCGGGCTCGTGACCAGCGTTCAGCACCGGGTGGCCAAATCCAGCGGCAATCCCTACGGCCTCATCACCGTCGAGGACTTCAACGGCGAGGTCACCGTCATGTTCATGGGAAAGACCTACACCGAATTCCAGTCGATGCTGCAGGGAGACGCGATCCTCGTGGTGCGCGGCCGGATCTCGCGCCGTGACGACGGGCTCAACCTGCACGCGGTGTCGGCGTTCTCGCCCGACCTCGGGACGACGGATGCCGCGGGACCCCTCGTCCTGGTGATCCCCGAGCGGCGGGCGAGCGAGGCGACGATCGAGGAGCTCCTCCAGACGCTCCAGCGGCACGGTGGCGACACGGAGGTCACCCTGAAGCTGCACAGCGGATCGGCCGCGAAGGTCTTCGAGGTGCCGCACCCGGTGCGTGTGACCGCCGATCTCTACGGTGAATTGAAGGGTCTGCTCGGGCCCCAGTGCCTCGGTTGACGGGGGCGTCATGGCCGGCGCCGCGCGCTGATGACTTGGCCGTGAGTCCCGGTCGTCTCATCGCCATCTCATGAGCCGCCGGTAGTATCGGGACGATGCGCGCCGCGAAAGCGGCAGGAAAGGAACATCGTGACTGACGAGCGAGCGGACGAGAACGCAGAGACCGAAGAGGCGGTCGCGGAGGCGACCACCGACGACCGGCCGCAGTACGGTGTCGGGCCGTTCTCGGTGCGCGAAGTGGCGCTCGTAGGGGTCTGGCTCGTTGCTTTCGTGGTGTCGTTCTTCTCGGTCGCGACTCAGTCGGCGCTGGGTCAGCTGCTGCTCAGCGGATCCGTGTGGACGAACGGCCTCGATTGGATCCTGACGATCGGCGTGCCCACGATCGCGGTGTTCCTGATCGTCCTGCGGCGCTTCTCGCCGGACGGAATCCGCCGGGTCGGGTCTCTCGGCATCGACCAGTTCGCCTCGGTCGCGTTCTCCGTGTCCGCCGTCATCTGGCTGACGATGCTGTGGCGCAACGTCGCCGTGGCCATCGAGAACGGCTTCTGGATCCACAGCTGGGTAACGTGGGTGGAGTTCTTCCTGATGCTCGCCGGCGTGGTGCTCACCGTTGCGGCACCGTTCATCCCCCCGTTCGCCGAGGACTTCTCCGGTCGCCGCGAGATCGTCGCGCACCGCAACGCCCGTCCGATCCGCCCCGTCTCACCGCGACCCGCCCGACCCCCCCGACCCGCGCGCCCCGCCGAGGAGGCTTCGGACGCCGACACCGCGACGCTGGCCACGGGAGCGTACGCGCAATCCGTCTACGCGGAGCCGAGCTACGGCGAGCCGGCGACGGGCGAGCCCGTCTACGCGGAGCAGAATGCGTGGACGCCCACGCAGGCGCGAGACACGTTCGAGCCCGTCGAGGCGTACGAGCCCTCGCCGCAGTCGGCGCAGCAGGCGTTCTGGGCGCTCACTCCCGAAGAGCGCGATGTGGTGGACGAACGCGGCGTTCCGATCTTCCGCGTCGGGCCGACGGCCTGGGCACTCGTGCTCGAAGACCGCGGCGAGGTGTTCGTCGTGCGCCACGAAGACGGCCGCGTCGGCTACCTGCACGACGTTTCGGGCGTGACGCGCGGCTGAGCCGCTCGTCACCGGCCGCGATAGCGTAAACCCATGCTCCGCACGATCGATCTGCGCGGTCGCGCCTTCACTCCCGCAGAGCTCCTCGCGGCCGTGCCGCGCGCCACGGCAGCCCGCGAAGAGGCGCTCGCCACCGCCGCGACCCTCGTCGCGGATGTCGCCGCCCGCGGGGAGGACGCGCTGCGCGAGCAGGCCGCACGGTTCGACGGAGCGTCGGGTCACTCCATCCGCGTTCCCGCCGCGCACCTCGACGAGGCGCTGGCCGGCCTCGACCCGCGCATACGAGCTGCGCTGGAAGAGGCGATCGCGCGCGTTCGCCAGGCATCCGCCGCGCAGGTGCCGCCCCCCACGGCGACCGAGATCGGGCCGGGCGCCGTCGTCCGGCAGCGCTGGCAGCCCGTGCGCCGGGTGGGCCTGTACGTGCCGGGCGGCAAGGCCGTCTATCCGTCGAGCGTGGTCATGAACGTCGTCCCGGCCCAGGTCGCGGGCGTCTCCGAGGTCGCCCTCGCGTCGCCGCCCCAGCGGGCGCACGGCGGGCGGGTGCATCCCGTGATCCTCGCGGCGGCCCGCCTCCTCGGTGTCGACGAGGTCTATGCGATGGGAGGCGCGGGCGCGATCGGCGCGTTCGCGTTCGGTGTCGAGAGCCTCGGACTCGATCCCGTCGACGTCGTCACCGGGCCGGGCAACAACTTCGTCGCGGCGGCCAAGCGCGCCGTCGCGGGCGTCGTGGGAACGGATGCCGAAGCCGGCGCGACCGAGATCCTCATCGTCGCCGACGACACGGCCGATCCGCGCCTGGTCGCGGCCGACCTGATCAGCCAGGCGGAGCACGATGAGCAGGCATCCGCTGTGCTGGTCACCGCGTCGGAAGCACTGGCCGCCGCCGTCTCGGAGGAGATCGCGCCGCGCGCCGCGCGCACCCGTCACGCCGAGCGCGTCGCCGCCGCCCTGACCGGACCGCAGTCGGCGATCGTCCTGGTCGACGACCTTGAGGCGGCGACCGCGTTCAGCAACGCCTACGCCCCCGAGCATCTCGAGCTTCATCTCGCCGACGCGAACCCGGACGCATTCGTGCACGCCGGCGCCGTCTTCGTCGGTCCCGACTCGCCCGTGAGCCTCGGCGACTATCTCGCCGGCAGCAACCACGTACTGCCCACCGGGGGTCAGGCCCGCTACGCCGCGGGACTGTCGGCGGCGACCTTCCTGCGCCCGCAGCAGGTCATCGAGTACGACCGCGCCGCGCTCGCGGAAGTGCGGGAGGGCGTCGTCACGCTGGCGCAGGCCGAAGACCTGCCGGCCCACGGCGAGGCGGTCGAGGCGCGCTTCGCCCTGCGACGGGATCAGGAACCGCGCACCGACTGACCCCTTCGACGGGCTCAGGAGTCGCGTAGTCTGGCCACGCCATGCATTGCCCGTTCTGCCGCCATCCCGACTCCCGCGTTATCGACTCGCGCACCAGCGACGACGGTCTCAGCATCCGCCGCCGCCGCCAGTGCCCCGAGTGCGGTGGCCGGTTCTCCACGATCGAGACCGCGAGTCTCAACGTGATCAAACGGTCTGGCGTCATCGAGTCCTTCAGCCGGGAGAAGGTCATGTCGGGCGTCAAGAAGGCCTGCCAGGGCCGGCCGGTGACGGAGGGCGATCTGGCCGTGCTCGCGCAGAAGGTGGAAGAAGCCGTGCGTCAGACCGGCTCGTCTCAGGTCGACACCAACGAGATCGGTCTTGCGATCCTGGGTCCTCTTCGAGAACTCGACGAGGTCGCCTATCTGAGGTTCGCGAGCGTCTACCAGGCGTTCGATTCGCTCGAGGACTTCGAGTCCGCGATCGGGCAGCTGCGCGCCGATCACGTCCGCAGCGGCGACGCGGCAGAGGTCTCCGCCGAATCCTGAGCCGTGGGCGCGAGCCGATAGCCTGGAGGCGATGTATCCCCTCCTCTTCCGGACCGTCCTGGCGCGCATGGATCCCGAGACCGCGCATCACGCCGCGGTCGTGGTGATCCGCCTGCTGGGAGTCCCGCCCTTCTCGTGGGCGACCCGCGCTCTGACGCGACCCGAGCCCGGGCTGCGCAGCTCCGCCCTCGGACTGACCTTCGAGTCTCCCTTCGGCGTGGCCGCGGGCTTCGACAAAGACGTGCGCGCCGCGAAAGGGCTCTACGCGCTCGGCTTCGGGCACATCGAGGTGGGGACGGTCACGGCCGTTCCGCAGGACGGCAACCCGCGGCCGCGCCTGTTCCGGCTCATCCCCGATCGCGCAGTGGTGAACCGGATGGGATTCAACAACCGCGGAGCCGAGGCGGCCGCGATCCGGCTGAAGAAGCTGCGTCGGCGCTCTTCGCGCGCCGTCATCGGCGTCAACATCGGCAAGAGCCGGGTGGTCGAGGTCGCCGATGCGACAGCCGACTACGTCCGCAGCGCGACGCTGCTCGCGCCGCTGGCCGACTACCTGGTCGTGAACGTGTCGTCGCCGAACACTCCGGGGCTGCGCGGGCTGCAGGCCGTCGAGACGCTTCGGCCCCTGCTGATCGCCGTGCGGGATGCCGCGGGCCGCACCCCCCTGCTCGTCAAGATCGCGCCCGATCTGCCGGATGAGGAAGTCGAGGCGATCTCACGTCTCGCGGTCGACATCGGGCTCTCGGGCCTGATCGCCACGAATACCACGATCTCGCGCGACGGGCTGACCACCGACCACGCGGTGGTGGCTGCGGCGGGCGATGGCGGACTCTCCGGTGCGCCGCTCACGCGGCGGTCGCTCGAGGTCCTCAGGATCGTGCGCGCGGCGGTGCCGGCGGAGTTCGTCGTGATCTCCGCGGGAGGCGTCGAGACGGCCGACGATGTGCGGGATCGGCAGGATGCCGGCGCAACGCTCGTGCAGGGCTACACCGCGTTCCTCTACCGCGGTCCCCTGTGGGCGAGGCAGATCAATCGGGGACTGGCTCGACGCTGAGCGCGAGAGCGTCGATGCGGCTCCCGCTCAGGCAGGCCGCTGCCCGCGCTTGACCTGGGGCTTGGGCAGCCGCATGAACCGCATCTGGATGATGCGCATCGCGCCGTACCAGCCCAGGCCCTTCTCGATGCGGTCGTGGCCGAACTTCTTGCGCGCAGCCTGCTTGACCCGGATGGACGTGAGGATCATGTCGCCGATCACGAACAGGATGAAGATCCACAGCCCGATGAACGAGTAGTACTGGATCGCCGGGACCGGGATGAAGGTTGCGAGGATCACGAGCACCATCGCGGGCATGACGGCCTCGCCGATGTGCCACCCGGCGTCGATGTAGTCGCGCACGAATTTGCGCTGCGGCCCCTTGTCGCGGGCGGGGAGGTAGCGGTCCTCGCCGGCGGCCATGCCGATGCGGGCCTTCTCGCGTGATGCCGCGAGCTCCGCCTTGGCGCGGGCTTTGGACTCCTTCGTGTCGGCCACGAGGGGGCGCTTGCGTGCCGCCTCCTGCTCGGCGCGGGTCGGCGTCGCGCGGCCCTTGCCGCCGGCCGTCGTCTCGGCGGGTACGTCGGCGGGGACGGGAGCTGCGGGTGTCTTGGCCACGATGGAACCTCGGTGTCTCGAAGGGGATGCACCTTAAGATTACCCGCATGACCACTGAGCTCACCCGTCAGGATGCTGTGCGCGATGCTGCGGCATCCGGCATCCCCGCAGCCCTCGCCGATCTCGGCGCCCTCGTACGCATCCCGTCGGTCGCCTTCCCGGGCTTCGACGCGAACGAGGTGCAGCGCAGCGCCGAAGCCGTCGCTGCGCTGGTCGAGGAGCTCGGCCTGTTCGAGACCGTCGAAATCCGCCGTGCCGCGATCCCTGGATCGCAGGAGATCGGACATCCCGCGGTGCTCGCGACACGTGCGGCGCGAAACGGCCGCCCGACGATCCTGCTGTACGCCCACCACGACGTGCAGCCGGTCGGCGACGAGTCGCTCTGGGAGTCCGCGCCGTTCGAGCCCACCGTCCGGGACAGTCGGCTGTACGGCCGGGGCGCTGCCGACGACAAGGCCGGGGTGATGGCCCACATCGCCGCACTCCGCGCCCTCAAGGAGGCGCGCGGCGACGCATTCGATCTGGGCGTCGCTCTGTTCATCGAGGGCGAGGAGGAGGCCGGCTCCCGCTCGTTCGCCCAGTTCCTGGAGGACAACGCCGACGCCTTGCGCGCCGATGTCATCGTGGTCGCCGACTCCGGCAACTGGGATGCGCGCACCCCCGCGCTGACCGTCTCGCTGCGCGGCAACACCCGATTCACCCTGCGCGTGCGCACGCTCGACCACGCGTCCCACTCCGGCATGTTCGGGGGAGCCGTCCCCGACGCGATGATGGCGACCGTGCGCCTGCTGGCGACCCTGTGGGACGAGGATGGTGCGGTCGCCGTCGAGGGGCTGACGGAACGGGATGCTGAGACCCCGGCGTACAGCGAAGAGACGCTGCGCGACGAGGCCGGGCTGCCCGCCGGAGTCAGCCCCATCGGCCGGGGCACGATCCTCAGCCGCATCTGGAACAAGCCGTCGATCACCGTGACCGGCATCGACGCGCCGAGCGTCGCGAACGCGTCGAACACGCTGAGCCCCGAGATCGCGGTCGTGATCAGCGCGCGCGTCGCTCCCAGGCAGCCGGCCAACGAGGCATATGCCGCGATAGAGGCGCATCTGCGCGCTCATGCACCGTTCGGCGCGCAGCTGACCTTCACCGATCAGGACTACGGCGACGCCTTCCTCGTGGACACGAGCGGATGGGCGGTCGGAACAGCCCTCGAAGCACTGCACGAGGCCTATGGCGTGGCGCCGGTGAAGATCGGGGTCGGCGGATCCATCCCGTTCATCGCCGACCTCGTGCGCGAGTTCCCCGGAGCGCAGATCCTCGTGACAGGCGTGGAGGATCCGCACGCGCGGGCGCACAGCCCGAACGAGTCGCTGCACCTGGAGACGTTCCGAAACGCGGTGGTGGCCGAGGCGCTGCTGCTGGACAAGCTCGACGCGCGCACCGCGGGGGCGTGACCGGTCCGTCCTGGAGCCCGGTCCCACGGTCCGGGCGTAGAATCGGAGCATCCCGCCGCACCGCGGCCCTACGGAGGAGTGCCATGACCGACACTGCACTGTCGACCGACCAGACCGTTCGCGAACACGGCATCGGGCTCACTGAGGCCGCCGCGCTGAAGGTGAAGAGCCTGCTCGAGCAGGAGGGTCGCGATGACCTGCGCCTCCGCGTCGCCGTCCAGCCGGGCGGATGCAGCGGCCTGATCTACCAGCTGTACTTCGACGAGCGCTACCTCGACGGCGACAAGACGGTCGACTTCGGCGGTGTCGAAGTGATCGTCGACGACATGAGCGTGCCCTACCTCGACGGCGCGAAGATCGACTTCAAGGACACGATCTCGGAGCAGGGTTTCACGATCGACAACCCCAACGCCGCCGGCAGCTGCGCCTGCGGCGACAGCTTCCACTAGCCGGAGTTTCTCGGCATCGGGCCCGGCCGCTTTCGAGTGACCGGGCCCGATTTCACCGCCCCGTGAGGGGCACGCAACCTGGGCGGATGGCCTGAATCCGTTGGGAGGTTGCCCTAGACTGGCGATGTCACAATCGCGACCCGGAAAGGTGCACCGTGCCCTTCAAACGCCGCCTCCGCTGGGCTGTTCTCCCCGTTGGGATCGCCTCGGCCGCCCTCCTCGCCGGGTGCACTCCGACGGAGCTGCACGGTTACCTTCCCGGCTTCGTCGAGGACGGCACACCGACCACGAACCGCACCGACATGGTGGCGGGACTGTGGGTCAACTCGTGGATCGTGCTGCTGGCCGTGGGCATCATCACGTGGGGCCTGATGGGATGGGCCGCGATCGCATACCGGCGTCGCAAGGGTCAGGTCGGCCTGCCCGTGCAGCTGCGCTACAACATGCCGATCGAGATCTTCTACACGATCGTTCCGCTGATCCTGGTCATCGGCTTCTTCGCCTTCACCGCGCGCGACCAGACGATCCTCGAGACACAGACCGAAGACCCGGATGTGTCGATCGTCGCGATCGGCAAGCAGTGGGCCTGGGACTTCCAGTACAACGGCGAGGACGAAGACGGCTCCGACGCGGTCTGGACGATGGGCGTGCAGGCATCGCCCGCCGCGAACGGTGACGTCGATCAGGAGAAGCTCCCGACGCTGTACCTGCCCGTCGACAAGTCGGTCAAGATCCTGCTGCAGTCGCGCGATGTCATCCACTCGTTCTGGGTCATCGACTTCCTGTACAAGAAGGACATGTACATCGGGCGCGACAACTACTGGTCGTTCACCCCGACGCGCGAGGGCACGTACGCCGGCAAGTGCGCCGAGCTGTGCGGCGAGTACCACTCCGCGATGCTCTTCAACGTCAAGGTCGTCAGCGAGGCGGAGTACGAGGACTACCTCTCGACCCTGCGCGCGGCCGGCCAGACCGGTGACATCAACGACGAGTACGACAGGCTTCAGAACGAGCCCGGAACGGGCGCGAGCTCCGAAGGAGACGAGTGATCATGGCGACCACGCTTCCGCTGCAGGAGAATACGCCGGGCCGGCCGACGACCCTCCCTCCCCGCCAGGCGGCGCTGCTGAGCTCCTCGCGCGTCGAGCAGAAGGGCAACATCGTCGTCAAGTGGATCACCTCCACTGACCACAAGACCATCGGCTATCTGTACCTCATCGCCTCCGTCATCTTCTTCATGCTCGGCGGTGTCATGGCGCTGATCATGCGCGCCGAGCTGTTCGAGCCCGGGATGCAGATCATCCCGACGAAGGAGCAGTACAACCAGCTCTTCACGATGCACGGCACGATCATGCTGCTCATGTTCGCGACGCCGCTGTTCGCGGGATTCGCAAACGTGATCATGCCGCTGCAGATCGGCGCGCCGGATGTCGCCTTCCCGCGTCTGAACGCGTTCGCATTCTGGCTGTTCCTGTTCGGCTCGACGATCGCCGTCGCCGGCTTCCTCACCCCGCAGGGTGCGGCCGCCTTCGGGTGGTTCGCCTACCAGCCACTGGCCAACGCCAGCTTCTCACCCGGAGTGGGCGGCAACCTGTGGATGCTCGGCCTCGGCATGAGCGGCTTCGGCACGATCCTCGGCGCGGTGAACTTCGTCACGACGATCATCACGATGCGCGCTCCCGGAATGACGATGTGGCGCATGCCGATCTTCTCCTGGAACACGCTGGTCACCAGCATCCTGGTCCTGATGGCGTTCCCCGTGCTCGCCGCGGCGATCCTGGCCGCGGCGGCCGACCGCGTTCTCGGTGCCCACATCTACGACCCCGCGAACGGCGGCGTCCTGCTCTGGCAGCACCTGTTCTGGTTCTTCGGGCACCCCGAGGTCTACATCATCGCGCTGCCGTTCTTCGGCATCATCTCCGAGGTCCTTCCGGTGTTCAGCCGCAAGCCGATCTTCGGATACAAGACCCTGGTGTACGCCACGATCGCGATCGCCGCCCTCTCGGTGGCGGTGTGGGCCCACCACATGTACGTCACCGGCGCGGTGCTGCTGCCGTTCTTCGCCTTGATGACGATGCTCATCGCGGTGCCGACGGGTGTGAAGATCTTCAACTGGATCGGCACGATGTGGCGCGGCTCGGTGACGTTCGAAACGCCCATGATGTTCGCGCTCGGATTCCTCGTGTCGTTCGTCTTCGGTGGCCTGACCGGCGTGATCCTCGCCTCCCCGCCGCTGGACTTCGCGATATCCGACTCGTACTTCGTGGTCGCGCACTTCCACTACGTGGTCTTCGGCACCGTCGTGTTCGCGATGTTCTCCGGCTTCTACTTCTGGTGGCCCAAGTTCACCGGCCGCATGCTCAATGAGCGCCTCGGCATGGTGCACTTCTGGATGCTGTTCATCGGCTTCCACATGACCTTCCTCATCCAGCACTGGCTCGGCGTGGACGGCATGGCGCGTCGCTACGCCGACTACTCCGCAGCCGACAACTGGACCTGGGAGAACCAGGTCTCCACGATCGGTGCGATCCTCCTGGGCGCCTCGATGATCCCGTTCCTGTTCAACGTGTGGATCACCGCCCGCAAGGCGCCCCGCGTGACCGTCAACGACCCGTGGGGCTACGGAGCGTCCCTCGAGTGGGCGACGTCATGCCCTCCGCCGCGGCACAACTTCACGTCGATCCCGCGGATCCGCAGCGAGCGGCCGGCATTCGATCTCAACCACCCCGAGGCCGGCATCCCCGTGGGCGTCGGTCCGGCGAAGGACGCGCCCGCCGCCCCGGTCGTCGACCTCGACGAGGGGAAGGTGAAGTAGGTGCGCACCAACACCGGCCTCTGGTGGCTGCTGTCCGGCTTCTTCCTTCTGATGGCGGTCGTGTACACGATCTGGGCCATCATCACGGATCCCGAGATCGCGTACTACACGAGCATCGAGTGGGTCGGGTCCGTGGCGCTGCTGTTCACGGCGCTGATGTCCGCGCTCATCGCGTTCTACGTCGGCCGCGTGCACAAGGCGCAGGGCGGGGAGCTTCCCGAGGATGTCCTGACCTCGGACATCGACGACGGCGACCCTGAGCTCGGCGAGTTCAGCCCATGGTCCTGGTGGCCGATCGTGCTGGCCTTCTCGGCCGCGCTGGGCATCATGGGACTGGCGGTCGGCGCATGGCTGCTCCCGATCGGACTCACCGTCTTCATGGTGGCGATCGTCGGCTGGGTCTACGAGTATTACCGCGGGTATTTCGCGCGCTGAGTCGGAGCCGCCCGTGCCGGTTCGACTGAGGGCGGCTGCCGCCTCCGACGTCGGCGCCTACCGCGCGGTGAACCAGGATGCCGCGTTCACGGCGACCTGGGGCGCCGCAGTGGCCGACGGCGTGGGCGGGGGCCCCTCCGGAGACCTCGCCTCGGCCGCGCTCGTGCATCGACTCGTGGCGGGCCGCATGATGATCCCGGACGCCGACGCCCTCGCCGTGCTGATTCGCGAGGCCAACTGGGATCTGCGCGCGCACGCGGAGCGCGACTCGTCGCTCCGCGGAATGTCGACGACCTTCACGGGCATCTTCATCGCGTCCACGGGCGAGCTCCTGCTGGCGCACACCGGCGACTCGCGCGCGTACCTGCTGCGGGGCGGGGCACTCACCCGCCAGACACGTGATGACTCCTTTGTACAGGCCCTCGTGGATCACGGGGTGATCGAGCCTGCGGCGGCGGCATCCCACCCGCGTCGCAACCTGATCACCGCGTCTCTGGGCGGCGCGGAGAACGATACGGTCGCGATCGCCGAGCATGACGCTCTGATCGGTGACCGCTGGATGCTGTGCAGCGACGGCGTGACCGACTACCTGCCGGATGCGGAGCTGGAGCGGGTGCTGTCCACGGAGCCTTCGCCCGAGGAAGCGGCCACAGCGCTCGTCGCGCTCGCTCTCGAGGCCGGTACCCGCGACAACGTGACGGCGGTCGTGTGCGATGCGGTCGCCGCGTACGAGGGATCCGCCGAATGGGAACCCTCATTCCATGGCGCAGCCGCGGCTCGGTTCTGCGAAGACCTCGAAACGGCGTAGGGCTCAGGTCGCGACCGGCGTGCGCACCACCATGACCTGCGCGTCGAACGTGCGGGGGAGCGGGCCCTCGTCGTTCTCGGTCGGCTGGCCCTCGCGCACCCAGTACTCGTAGCCGCCGATCATCTCCTTCACCGAGTAGCCGAGCCGGGCGAACTCGATGGCGGCCTTGGTACCGGCATTGCAGCCGGGGCTCCAGCAGTAGACGACCACGGGAACGTCGCGGTCGAGCTCGAGCGGTACCCGCTCCGCGATCTCCTGGCGGCGGATGTGGATCGCTCCGGAGACCCGCCCCTGTGCCCACGCGTCGTCGCTGCGGACGTCGACGAGCACGAATCGTTCGCCGTCCTTCTGCGCCGCGTAGACGTCGGAAGCATCGGTCTCGTGGGCGAGCTTGGCGGAGAAGTAGGAGAGCGCGTCGGTCATGATTCCACGCTAGGCGGTGACGGATGCCGCGCCCGACGGCTGCGCTGACATCGGCCGCTGGATTCCTGCCGTTGTCGCTCCCGACGTGCGGAACGCCCCGGCACGAGCACCGTGACGGTGTCGTGCCGGGGCGTCCGGTGGAGGTCGGGTCCTACGACCCGCGTTCCTTCTCGCGGTTCCTGGCCTTCTTCTCGCCGTCTTCCGCGACAATCACGTTCGACGGGCGCACCGCGGTCTCTGAGTTGCGACCATCGTCGATCGGGACGTGCGGGGCGTCCGGGACGCCGGCGCGCTCGTGGGCGGCCTGGATCTCCAGGTCCTTCTCGGTCGCGATGTGCTCCAGCTCGTGGTGCTGGTGGGCGGCGGCCGCATCGATCTCGGCCTGCGTGAGCGGAGCCAGACGGTCTTCGAACAGCCACCGCGACAGACCGGCACGGATGTTCTCGTACCAGGGGATGCGGCCCTTGGCATTCGGGCGCACGATGAGGGGCTCGTAGCCGTCGTTGTCGACGAGCTTCCAGCGCTCGTACTCGTCGACCGGCTGATGGACCTCGATGTATTCGCCGCCGGGCAGGCGGACGATGCGGCCGGACTCGTACCCGTGCAGCGCGATCTCGCGGTCCTTCTTCTGGAGCGCGATGCAGATGCGCTTGGTGACGAAGTACGCGACGACGGGTCCGACGACCAGCAGGGCCTGGAGGGTGTAGATGACGCCTTCCATCGTGACGTAGAAGTGCGTCGCGATGATGTCCGACGAGGCGGCTGCCCACAGCACGGCGTAGAACGTGACTCCCGCCGCGCCGATCGCCGTGCGCGTGGCCGCGTTGCGGGGACGCTGCGCGATGTGGTGCTCGCGCTTGTCGCCCGTGATCCAGCCCTCGATGAACGGGTAGATCAGCACCAGCAGGATGAACACTCCGAGACCGACCAGCGGCACCAGGATGTTGAACGACCAGGTGCGGTCGAGGAACACGATCTCCCAGCCTGGCGGGATCAGTCGGAGCGCGCCGTCGGCGAAGCCGATGTACCAGTCGGGCTGCGTTCCGGCGGAGACCGGGGACGGGTCGTACGGGCCGTAGTTCCAGATCGGGTTGATCGTGAACATGGAGGCGATCAGGACGATCACGCCGAAAGTGATGAAGAGGAACCCGCCCATCTTCGACATGTAGACCGGCATCATCGGGTAGCCGACGACGTTGCTGTTCGTGCGGCCGGGACCCGCGAACTGCGTGTGCTTGTTGATCACCATCAGCATCAGGTGTACCACGAGCAGAGCGACCAGGATCGCGGGCAGCAGAAGGATGTGGAGCGAATACAGGCGCCCGACGATCGCCGTGCCCGGGAACTCGCCGCCGAACAGCAGGAACGAGGTCCATGTGCCGATCAGCGGGATGCCCTTGACCATGCCGTCGATGATGCGCAGACCGTTGCCGGAAAGCAGGTCGTCGGGAAGCGAGTATCCCGTGAAACCCTCGCCCAGCGCGAGGATGAACATGACGAACCCGATGACCCAGTTGAGCTCGCGCGGCTTGCGGAACGCACCGGTGAAGAAGATGCGCAGCATGTGCACGCCGATGCCGGCGACGAAGACGAGGGCGGCCCAGTGGTGGATCTGCCGCACGAGCAGACCACCGCGCAGGTCGAACGAGATCCGCAGCGACGAGTCGAGCGCGGCCGACATCTCGACGCCGCGCATGGGGAGGAAGGCGCCCGTGTAGTGGGTGGGCACCATGGACGCCTGGAAGAAGAACGTGAGGAAGGTGCCCGACAGGAGAACGACGACGAAACTCCACATCGCGATCTCGCCGAGCATGAACGACCAGTGATCGGGGAAGACCTTGCGACCGAGCTCCTTGACGAATCCCGAGAGGCTCGTCCGCTCATCGACGTAGTTCGCCGTGGCTCCCATGAACCGGCCGCCGAGCGGGTTGCCGTTCTTCCCCGGCGGAAGCGTGGTCATGTCCTCCCTGACCGCGGCCGCCTCGGTCAGGTTCTCCGTGGGGTGACTTGAGGTACTCAATGGCGCTCCCAGAAGCTCGGGCCTACGGGTTCGGTGAAGCCGCTGCGGGCGACGAGGTAGCCCTCGTCGTCGACTGTGATCGGAAGCTGCGGCAGGGGACGCGCGGCCGGTCCGAAGATGACCTTCGCCTGGTCGGTGACGTCGAACTGAGACTGGTGGCAGGGGCACAGGAGGTGGTGGGTCTGCTGCTCGTACAGCGCCACCGGGCAGCCGACGTGCGTGCACACCTTGGAGTACGCCACGATCCCGTCGTAGGACCAGTCGGCCTTCTCGGGGGTTTCGATGAGGTCTTCGGGGAGCAGGCGCATGACCAGGACGATGGCCTTGGCCTTCGCCTCGAGGTAGCCCTCTTCGTGTCCGAGCTCTGCGAGCGCCTCGGGGATGACGTGCACGGCAGAGCCGAGAGTGACATCGGCGGCGCGGATGGGCGTTCCCTCGGGGTCATGGGCGAGACGCATGCCTTCGGTCCACATCGTCTCTTCCAGGAGCGCAACCGGGTTTCCCGCATTGGGCTCGGCTGCCGAGCTCTCCGGGGCGAGCCCGCGGAACAGGATGACCGCCGGCGCGAGCGAGGCGGCCACCGCGGCGATGAGAGAGTTGCGGATGACGGTGCGACGACCGAAGCCGGACTCCTCGTTGGCGTCGGCGAAGGCCCAGGCTGCAGAGGTGCGGGTCGAATCGCGGCCGCGAGTCGCGTGCCGCACCTGGATGAACTCCTTGTCCGAGACGACCGCCTTGACCCAGTGGATCACGCCGATTCCGAGGGCGAGCAGAGCCAGCCCGATGCCGAGGCCGATGAAGAGGTTGTTGTTGCGGATGTCGACGATCGCGCCGCTCTCGATCGGGAACAGCATGTAGGCCGCGATCGCCCAGATGCTCGCAGCCGCCGAGAGGTAGAACAGCGTGTAGACCGTGCGGACCGCGCGCTTCATCGACGCGGGGTCCTTGTCGGTCATCCGCTCGCGATGAGGGGCGAGCGCCGCGGGCTGCACCGGGTCGGAAACCGCGACGGCGAGCCCGGGCGAGGGCTTCCACGAAGCCCTTTCATGCTCGAGCGGGTCGTCCTCGTGTGCCATGGTGATCCTCGTTCGTTGCTGTGGTCGATCGATCAGTTGGACTTCGCCGTGATCCACACGGTGAGGGCGATCAGGCCGCCGATGCCGAAGATCCAGATGAACAGTCCTTCGGACACGGGTCCCAGGGAGCCGAGCGAGAATCCGCCCGGCGACTCGTTCTGCTGCAGGAAGAGCAGCGACGAGATGATGTCGCGCTTGTCTTCGGCCGTGAGAGTCAGGTCGTTGAAGACGGGCATGTTCTGCGGCCCCGTGACCATCGCCGCGTACATATGCAGCGCGCTCGTGCCGGTCAGTGCCGGTGCGTACTTGCCCTCGGTGAGGGCGCCCCCGGCGGCAGCGACGTTGTGGCACATCGCGCAGTTGACGCGGAAGAGCTCTGCGCCGCGGGCCACATCGCCCTCACCGTCGAGGATCTCCTCGTCGGGGAAGGTCGGTCCGGGCGCCATCGACTGCACGTACGCAGCCATGGCGAGGGTCTGCTCCTCGGTGAACTGCGCCGGCTTCTGCGGCGCCTGTGGCGCTGTGGCCTGCAGCGGCATACGGCCCGTGGCCACCTGGAACTCGACGGCGAGCTCGCCCACGCCGTACAGTGACGGCCCCTGGGCTGAGCCCTGCAGATCCAGGCCGTGGCAGGTCGCGCAGTTGGCCTGGAACAGCTTCTTGCCGTCGTCGACGGTCAGTTCCGATGCGACGGCGGTGTCGGTGTTCGCCGCCATCGCCGCGGATGCACCGGCGTACACGCCGCCTGTGATCAGGAGGCCGATGCCGATGAGAGCGGCCGCAGCCCAGGGACTGCGGCGGCCGTTCGAGCGGCGCTTGGTCTCTCGTGCCATGTTGGGGCTAGCTCCGCTCTATTTCAGGAAGTAGATGACGAGGAACAGCGCGATCCAGACGACGTCGACGAAGTGCCAGTAGTACGACACGACGATCGAGGACGTCATCTCTTTGCGCCCGAAGTTGTTGACGGCGTATGCGCGACCGATCACGAGGAGGAAGGCGATGAGCCCGCCGGTGACGTGGAGGGCGTGGAAGCCGGTCGTGAGGTAGAAGGCCGACGCATACGAGTTCGCCTGGATCGGCATCCCCTCGGCGACGAGCTGCGCGTACTCCCAGACCTGTCCGGAGACGAAGATCGCGCCGAGCAGGAAGGTGAGCCAGAACCACTCGACCATGCCCCAGCGCTGCCAGAACGAGTTCGACTTGACTGTGTACGGCTGGAAGCGCTCGGCGGCGAACACGCCCATCTGGCATGTCACGGAGGACAGCACGAGGATGATCGTGTTGACCGTGGCGTACGGGATGTTCAGCAGCTGCGTCTCTTGGGCCCAGAGGTCCGGCGAGGTGCTGCGGAGGGTGAAGTAGATCGCGAAGAGACCCGCGAAGAACATCACCTCGCTGCCGAGCCACACGATGGTTCCGACAGCGACCGGATCGGGTCGCTTGACCGAACGCATGGCCTGAGAGTAGGTCGCTGTCGTGGTCGTCACCTGTCCATTATGGCCGATCGGAGGCTCCCCGGATCGCATCCGGACGCCGATTTATTCCCATCGCGACTTGGGTGGGGCTCAGAGCAGGCCGAGAGTCGCCTGAGAGTCTCGGTAGGCTCTTGGCTCATGGCGGAGCTGTATGCGTGGCCCGGAATCCTCACGGCCCTCCTCGAGGACCGTGATCTCAGTGTGTCGGAGTCGACATGGGCTATGCGGCAGATCATGTCGGGCGCGGCGACGCCGTCTCAGCTCGCCGGTTTCCTGCTGGCGCTGCGGGCCAAGGGCGAGACCGTCGACGAGATCGTGGGCTTTCGCGACGCGATCCTCGAAGCTGCCCTTCCGCTTCCCGTCGATCCGAATGTGCTCGACATCGTGGGCACGGGAGGCGACCGCTTCGGGACGGTCAACATCTCGACGATGGCGGCGGTGGTGGCCGCGGCATCCGGTGTTCCCGTGGTCAAGCACGGCAACAAGGCGGCCAGTTCCGCGTCGGGATCATCCGACGTGCTCTCGGCTCTGGGCATCGACCTCGGGCTGACTCCCGAGCAGGTCGCCGAGACGCTCTCACGTGCGGGGATCACGTTCGCCTTCGCATCCGCCTTCCACCCGGGTTTCCGCCACGCGGGACCGACGAGGGCCGAGTTGGGCGTTCCGACCGTCTTCAACTTCCTCGGGCCCCTGTGCAACCCCGCCCGCGCGGAAGCCAACGCGGTGGGCGTGGCTCAGCTGGATCGCGTGCCGCTGATCACCGGTGTTTTCCGCACCCGTGGGGCGACCGCGCTCGTGTTCCGCGGTGACGACGGGCTCGACGAGCTGACCACGACCGGTCACAGCAGGCTGTGGGAAGTCAGCCGCGGAGACATCCACGAGCACGACCTCGACCCGCGCGACCTCGGCATCCCGGTCGCGCAGATCGACGACCTGCTGGGTGGTGACCCGGCGCACAACGCGACGATCGTGCACCGCGTGCTCGCGGGCGAGCGGGGAGCCGTGCGCGACATCGTGCTGCTCAACACAGCGGCGGGCATCGTGTCGTTCCGCCTGTCGCAGGACGCGACCGAGGTTCAGCGGCCGATCCTCGAGCGGCTCGCCGAAGCGAAGGATGCCGCGGCGGCGGCGATCGACAGCGGCGCGGCAGCGGCCACGCTCGACGCCTGGGTCGAGGTCACGCGCTCGTTCGCGTGAGTTCGCACATTCGGATGATCGCCTCCGGCGCTCCGTGTGCGGCGCCCGCCTCCCGAAGCCAGGGTCGGAGCGATAGCGTGACCCGGAGATGCCCACATCTGAGGAGGACGCAGTGAGCCAGGAATCTCCCACCAGCCTCGACGCCATCGAACCGCCCTCCAAGCGGGTGGGGCTCGTCAAAGCGGCGGGCATCATCGGCATCATCGGCGGCATCCTGTTGATCCTCGTCGCCGTCGTCGCGTGGATCGCGGTCACGAACCAGCTGATGGCGGAGAAGATCACCATCCCCGACGACGCCGCCGCCTTCCAGGGCCAGCAGGTCACCGGTCCTTTCACGGCGTTCGTGCAGGCGGATGTCATCAATCAGCACGCGCTCGCGGCCTCCGACGGAAAGACCTATGCCGAGCTGGAGCAGGACGACCCGGTGCGGGACACGGTCATGCAGGCCTCGTTCCTGCGGGCCTCGCTGTTCACGTCGGTCGTCGCGTACGGCGTGGCGCTGTTCGCCGCCGGGATGGGTGTTCTCGCCATCCTCTTCGGATGGGCGATCCATCGCCTGGCGAGTGTGCCGGTCGTCGTGAAGCGATCGGGCATCGCCGGCGCGTGACCGCTGCCTCACCCTGAGCTCATACGCATGGACCCCTACGACGCGCTGACCGAGATCGCGACGCTCCTCGAGCGGGAGCGATCGTCGCGCTACAAGTCGAAGGCATTCCGCACCGCCGCGGACGCGATCGACGGCCTGAGCGAAGAGGATCTGCGGGATTCCGCGACCCTTCGCCGCCGAAAGGGCATCGGCGATTCGACCTTCGGCGTGATCCAGGAGGCGCTCGGGGGGCGCGTTCCCGCCTACCTGACGGACCTGCGCGAGCGCGCGGGGGTGCAACGCTCGTCAGCGCTGCGCGGGCTGCTGCGCGGAGACCTGCACAGCCACAGCGAGTGGTCGGACGGTCTGACCTCGATCGACCTCATGGTGGCTGCCGCCCGCGCACTCGGGCACGAATACCTCGCCCTCACCGATCACTCGCCGCGGCTGCGGGTGGCGAACGGGCTGTCGACCGAACGGCTCCGCGCCCAGCTCGAGGTCGTGGCCGGGATGAGCGGGGACGGGTTCACACTGCTGTCCGGGATCGAGGTCGACATCCTCGAGGACGGTGGACTCGATCAGGAGTCGGCGGTGCTCCGCGAGCTGGACATCGTGGTCGCCTCGGCGCATTCCAAGCTGCGTATGGAGCGCGCGCCGATGACGCGGCGCCTCGTCCGTGCTGTGTCGAGCGGCCGGGTCGACGTGCTCGGACACGTCACCGGCCGGCTGGTGGAGGGCTCGCGCGGGACGCGCCCCCCGTCGACGCTGGATGCGAAGGCGGTCTTCCAGGCCTGCGCCGAGCACGATGTCGCCGTCGAGATCAATTCGCGGCCCGAGCGCCAGGACCCGCCTGACGATCTCATCGCAATCGCGCTCGAACTCGGATGCCTGTTCTCGATCGACTCCGACGCGCACGCGCCCGGGCAGCTCTCCCTGCTCGACTACGGAGCCGAGCGCGCGGAGGCCGCGGGAGTGCCTCCCGAGCGGATCGTCACGACGTGGCCGCTGGCGCGGCTGCGGGAGTGGACCGGCCGGCGCCGCTGAGTGCGGGCGCGCGGGCGATGGGCGCTACGGTCGAGGCGTGACCTTCACGCACGCCGGCCTCCTGAAGCGGAACGACGCCGAGTTCGCGGCTCTCGTGGCGCTGATCGAGTCGCTCCCGGCGCTGCGCCTCGACGAGCCGTTCGCCGGTGCAGGTCGCGACCGGAACGTCCGGGATGTCGTCGCGCATCTCCACGCGTGGCACATGCTGCTGGAGCGCTGGTACTCCGAAGGGAGCACCGGCGGATCGCCGGTCATCCCGGCGCAGGGCTATTCGTGGAGCCGCCTCGCCGAGCTGAACGAGGATCTTCGGCAGCAGTGGCAGGACACGACCCTGGGAGAGCTGATGCCGCTTCTGAAGGCGTCGCACGAGTCTTTGCAGGCGATGGTCGCCCTCCACACGGATGCCGAGCTCGATGACCCGACCGCATACGCGTGGACGCGTGGATCCGCACTGGGGGAATTCGCCCTCGAGTGCGGCGGCAATCACTACGCGTGGGCGCGGGAGACGATCTCGACCGGCTTGGGGCTGTGAGCTCGGGCCTGTCGTCACGCGCAGCCCGCGGCATCCCCTGGTTCGTCGTCGTGGGCGTGCTGGTCGCCGCGCTCAGCATGCGCGGGCCGATCGTCGCGCCCACGCCGGTGCTGCGGGACATCGAGCAGGAATTCGGCATCGGTTCTGCCACAGCGGGGCTGCTGACGACCGCGCCGGTGCTCATGTTCGCCCTGCTTACTCCCCTCGCTGCACTCGTGATCCGCCGGGCCGGCGCCGAGGTCGCGCTCATGCTGTCGCTCAGCGGCGTGCTGCTGGGCACTCTCATCCGTGCGATCCCCGGCTTCGGCTGGATGCTCGCGGGCATGTTCGTGATCGGTGCCGCCGTCACGATCGGCAATGTCGTGATCCCCGTGGTGATCCGCCGCGATGTGCCTCCTGAGCACGTCGGGGTGATCACGGCCGCTTACGTGGCGACGCTCAACGTCGGCTCTCTGGTCACCTCGCTGCTGACCGCGCCGCTCGCAGCGCTGATCGGCTGGCCGGCCGCGCTGCTGACGTGGTCGCTGCTGACCGTCGCGGGCATCGTGCTGTGGGGTCTGCACCTGCGTCGCGGACGTCGTGCCGGCCAGGACATGGCCGACCGGTATTCGGGTGACGAACGACAGCCCGCACACGGTGACGCCTCGCTCCGGGATCTTGATCCGACCACCCTGACGGGGCCGATGCCGGTGGTCGCACGCGGTCGTGCCGAGCGCGCGATGACCCGCCGGCCCGTCACGTGGCTGCTGCTCTTCGCTTTCGCCGGCCAGGTCACCATCTACTACGCCCTGTCGACGTGGCTGCCGACCCTGACCGCCGACGAGTTGGGGCTGGATGCCGCCGCCGCGGGTGCCCTCGCGTCCCTGTTCCAGGGTGCCGGCATCGTGGGGGCGTTCGTCGTGCCGCTGCTGGCTCGCTACACTCCGGCGATCGTGCCGACCCTGACGATCTGCGTGTCATGGCTCGTGCTCACTGTGGGGATGCTCGCAGCACCGCAGCTCACCTGGCTCTGGCTCGCGATCGGCGCGATCGGGCACGCGGGCGGATTCGTCGTCATCTTCACGACCCTCGTCGTCGTTGCGCGCACCGACGGCGAGGCGGCCGGGATGTCGGCTCTCGTGCAGGGCGGCGGGTACGGAATCGGAGCGCTGGGTGCGCCGATCATGGGTGCCCTGCATGAAGCGACCGGAGGATGGACCGCCGGACTCGTGTTGATGGTCGTGGTCGCCGTGCTGTACTGCGCTGCGCTCCTCGCGGCGGGCGCGGCGGCTCGGACGCTGCGGTGAGTTCGCCGACGCGGCCGAGCGGTCAGGCGGGGGGGCCCGGCGCGCCGGATCGATGCGCGGGGCCGGGTCGCTCAGCGCGCGCCGGCG
This sequence comes from Microbacterium sp., assembly GCA_035630115.1. Lineage (GTDB taxonomy): Bacteria > Actinomycetota > Actinomycetes > Actinomycetales > Microbacteriaceae > Microbacterium. The sequence continues at coordinate 44,189 of DASQLG010000069.1, forward strand.
GTGTCGAGCGCGTCGACGATGCGGGTCATGGCGGAGCCCAGCGCCCACTGCTCGGCGAGGGATGCAGCATCCGCTCGCGCGTGCTCGTCGAGCGGCCGCAGACGTGAGTCGGCCTCGGGCAGGTCGAGATCCTTCACCACCTCGACCACTGTCGGGGCGACCGCGAGGTAGGGGAGGCCGGAGATGATCTTGCCGCGGATGCCGGCCGACATGCCCTCGCCCGCGTCGGCCGCCGCGATGATGCCGAACAGGTCGCCATGCGCTGCCAGCAGGGTGGCCGCCGTCTTCTCGCCGATGCCCGCGACCCCGGGCAGCCCGTCGGAGGAGTCGCCGCGCAGGGTCGCGAAGTCGGCGTACTGGGTGGGCAGCACGCCGTACTTCTTGACGACCGTGGCATCGGTCACGATCTCGAGGTTGCTCATGCCGCGGGCCGTGTAGATCACCCGGACCTCGCTCGCGTCGTCGACGAGCTGGAACAGGTCGCGGTCGCCGGTCACGACGTCGACCGGCAGTGTCGCGCGGGTCGCCAGAGTGCCGATCACGTCGTCGGCCTCGTGTGCGGCGGCTCCGACGACGGGGATGCCGAGGGCGTCGAGCGCCCGCCGGATGATCGGCACCTGCACCTCGAGCGGGTCGGGCACGACCTCGATGTCGGGACCCACAGCGGTGACCACGGCGACCCGATGGGTCTTGTACGTCGGGATGAGGTCGACGCGCCACTGCGGACGCCAGTCGTCGTCCCAGCAGGCGACGAGGTGAGTGGGCTCGTAGGTGGTGACGAGCCGCGTGATGATGTCGAGGAAGCCTCGCACGGCGTTCACGGGCGTGCCATCGGCAGCGCGCACGGTGTCGGGCACACCGTAGAACGCGCGGAAGTACAGCGAGGCGCTGTCGAGCAGCATGAGGCGGTCGGTCACGCGCTCATCCTGCCACGGCCGTGCGACGCGCGTCGGCGCTCAGCAGCCAGGACCGCCGGGGTCCTCCGCGCACGTCTGGTCGACCAGGGCCGTGCGCGCTTCGACGACGCGCACGTCGTACCCGCCGGCCGTGGCGGTCACGTATCCGCTGACGGGTCGCCACGTGCCGCTGCCGAAATCGACGGATGCCGCGTACTGCACGGTCACGCTCACCGGGTACGTCCCACGCTCGCGGTAGACGTGGCTCGTGAGGGTCGGCGTGAACTGGGCCTGCCCGAGCGCGGCCCAGCTGGTGCCGCCGCTCGTGAAGCGCGCGGTAGAGCCGTCTCCGTAGTCGAAGACATAGCCCGCGGGCATGAACCGCACGGTCACGTCCCAGCCGAGGAGTGTGCCGGTCATCACCTGCTCGGATGCCGCCGCCACGACGTTCGTGGGAGCCCCGACGATCCCGAACCCGTCCGGCTCGCCGGTGAGCGAGGGCTGAGCGGGGCGGAATGAGGCGAGATCAGCCGCCGTGACATCCGGCGGCATCACGACGATGAAGCCGCCGCAATCGGCCCTCGTGCAGGTGATGGGCGTCGGTGCCGGAGCGGGCTGAGCGCGGCCGGAATCATCGGGCGGCGACCAGTCGGTGCCGGGCTCGGCAGGGTCCGAGATGCTGGCGCCGATGTCGACCTGCTCGCCGGAATTGCCAACCGAGCACTAGCTCTGCCAGCCGCTGAAGTCACAGTCCCCGTTCTCGGCAGGCGCGGCGGTCCCAACTGCTGACGTGAGGCCAACAGACATCGCCAAATAGAGGACGATGTAATTCAGTTGCACGTAGGCTCCCCGTCGCGACCATCAAAGTCGCCGATGACCCAACCGGTATCTGTAGATCCTGACGTGATCAGAGACACAAGCATGCTTTG
>DASQLG010000070.1:0-43632 GCA_035630115.1 Microbacterium sp.
CGCACAGGTTCGAAGAGTAGATTCGAACCTGCGCGGACGTGTCTGTGTCCGCCGAGGAAACGACCTCAGGAGGTCGTTATGTCGCCAGGCATCATTTCCACAAAAAAGCCCCAGACCCCGGCTCACACAGGCAGTGATTTCACCGAGCTCGCCGCGATCGTTCGCGGCTCAGGTCTGATGAGACGCCGCTATGGGTATTACTGGACGAAACTCGTGGCCGTCCCGGTGGTGCTCGCCGCCGCCGTGCTCGCGTTCATCTGGATCGGCGATACGTGGTGGCAGCTGTTCACCGCGGCCTTCTTCGCCGTCCTGTTCACGCAGATAGCCATGCTCGGCCATGACGCCGCGCATCGGCAGATCTTCGTGTCGGGCCGCTGGAATGACTGGATCAGCCTGATCCTGGGCGACCTGTTCGTCGGGATGAGCTACGGCTGGTGGCGGCACAAGCACACCCGTCACCATGCCAACCCGAACAAGATCGACGTCGACCCCGACATCGATCTGCCGGTGATCTCGTTCACCCCGCAGCAGGCGCGCGCCCCGCGATCGCCGTTCGCGCAGTGGCTCGTCGCGCATCAGGGTCTCTTCTTCTTTCCGATCCTCCTGCTCGAGGGGCTGTCGTTGCACGCCTCCGGGCTGCGCCGGGTCGCATCGCGCGAGAAGCTGGAGCGCAGGTGGGTGGAGGTCGGCTTCCTCACCCTGCGCCTGGTCGGCTTCGTCACCCTGGTCTTCGTCGTCCTCTCGCCCGGGATCGCGTTCGTGTTCCTCGCCGTGCAGCTCGGCGTGTTCGGCGTGTACATGGGAATGGTGTTCGCGCCGAACCACAAGGGCATGCCGCTCGTGCCGAAGGACACGAAGCTGGACTTCCTGACGCGTCAGGTGCTGATGAGCCGCAACGTGCGCGGCACCCGGGCCCTGGACGTCGTGATGGGAGGCCTGAACTATCAGATCGAGCACCACCTGTTCCCCTCGATGCCGCGCCCGCACCTGCGTCGCGTTGCGCCGATGGTGGAGGCCTACTGCCGGATGCAGGGGGTGCCCTACACGGTCACCGGGCTCCTCGAGTCGTACGGCATCGTGATCCGCTACATCAACAGGGTCGGGCTGGGTGAACGCGATCCCTTCGCGTGCCCGCTCGTCGAGCAGCGCCGCGCGATATAGCCGAGCGCAGGCGGCGGCATCCGGACCCGGTGCTATCCTGGGGCCGTGCGGATCGCTCTCCTTCTCCTTAGCGGCCGCGGCGAGGCTTAGCTCTCAGGCCTGCCTCGTCGCGGAGTTCGTCACGGGCTTGATCCCCTTTCTGGAGAACGACACACATGAGCACTCACATCCCCGAAAATCCGCGCACGCTGGCCGAGAAGCTGTGGGACGACCATCTGGTCGTCAAAGGTCAGAACGGCGAACCCGACCTCATCTACATCGACCTGCACCTCGTGCACGAGGTCACCAGCCCGCAGGCGTTCGACGGCCTCCGGGCCGAGGGACGGCCGCTGCGACGCCTCGACCTCACGATCGCGACCGAGGACCACAACACCCCCACGCTCGACATCGACAAGCCGATCGCCGATCTGACCAGCCGCACGCAGATCGAGACGCTGCGCCGCAACGCCGAGGAGTTCGGCGTCCGCCTGCATTCGCTGGGCGACAAGGAACAGGGCATCGTCCATGTGGTCGGCCCGCAGCTCGGGCTCACCATGCCCGGCATCACCGTCGTCTGCGGCGACTCCCACACCTCGACCCACGGCGCGTTCGGGGCGATGGCCTTCGGCATCGGCACGAGCGAGGTCGAGCACGTCATGGCCACCCAGACGCTGCCGCTGAAACCCTTCAAGACGATGGCGATCACCGTCGAAGGCGCCCTCAAGCCGGGCGTGACGGCGAAGGACATCATCCTCGCCGTGATCGCGAAGATCGGCACCGGCGGTGGGCAGGGCTACGTGCTCGAGTTCCGCGGCAGCGCCATCCGCGCTCTCTCCATGGAGGGCCGGATGACGATCTGCAACATGTCGATCGAGGCGGGTGCCCGCGCCGGCATGGTCGCGCCCGACGAGACGACGTTCGCCTACCTGGAGGGTCGCCCGCACGCGCCGAAGGGACAGGATTGGGAGGATGCCGTCGCGTACTGGCGCACTCTTCCCACTGACGAGGGCGCGGTCTTCGACGCCGAGGTGTACCTCGACGCCGACCAGCTCGAGCCGTTCGTCACCTGGGGCACGAATCCGGGCCAGGGCGTGTCGCTGAGCGATGTGGTCCCCTCGCCCGACGACTACGCCGACCCGAACGACCGGGCGGCGGCCGAGCGCGCACTGGAGTACATGGCGCTGACGCCGGGCACTCCGCTCAAGGAGGTGCCGGTCGACGCGGTGTTCATGGGCTCCTGCACCAACAGCCGCATCGAAGACCTGCGCGCGTTCGCGTCGATCGTCAAGGGGCGCAAGAAAGCCGACGGTGTCCGCGTCATGGTCGTTCCGGGCTCGGCCCGCGTGCGGCTGGAGGCCGAGGCCGAGGGTCTGGACAAGATCTTCACGGAGTTCGGCGCCGAATGGCGCTTCGCCGGATGCTCGATGTGCCTCGGCATGAACCCCGACCAGCTCGCGCCGGGGGAGCGCTGTGCCTCCACCAGCAACCGCAACTTCGAGGGGCGCCAGGGCAAGGGCGGACGCACCCATCTCGTGTCGCCGCTCGTCGCTGCCGCCACCGCCGTCCGTGGAACGCTCTCGAGTCCCAGCGACCTGGAAGACACGCCCATCTACGCGAGCGTGGAAGCGGGGACGTTCTGATGGAGAAGTTCCACACCCACACGGGCATCGCAGCGCCACTCAAGCGCTCGAACGTCGACACCGACCAGATCATCCCCGCCGTCTACCTCAAACGCGTCACGAAGACGGGCTTCGAGGACGCGCTCTTCGCGGCGTGGCGTCAGGATCCCGAGTTCGTACTGAACCAGCCCGTCTTCCAGGGCGCCAGCATCCTCGTGGCCGGGCCGGACTTCGGCACCGGCTCCAGCCGTGAGCATGCCGTCTGGGCACTGCGCGACTTCGGCTTCAACGTCGTGCTGAGTCCGAAATTCGCCGACATCTTCCGGGGTAACTCGGGCAAGCAGGGACTGCTCACCGGGGTCATCTCCGAACCGGATCTCGAACGCATCTGGGCGGCCATCGACGCCGAACCGGGTATCAGCATGACCGTCGATCTCGAGCGTCGGATCGCGTCCATCGGCGACTTCGAGGTGCCTTTCGAGATCGATGATTACACTAGGTGGCGGCTTCTCGAAGGGCTCGACGACATCGGGCTCACCCTGCGCAACGAGGACAAGATCGAGCAGTTCGAGGCTCGCCGTGAGGCGTGGCGGCCACGCACGCTGCCTGTTCCCTAGACTCAGGCGGTTCCGTAGGCTCGGCATCCACCCAGGAAGGTGGAACGCTGACAGCCGTTCCCTCGAAGACACAAGTGAGGTTTGACCGGATGAAGACACTCCTAGGCGACGAGGCCCGATCGACAGGTGAGGCACGGTCGAAGGCGGGCGACCAGGAGCTGTCCGGAGAGACCCTTGCGATCCGCGGCGGCAGGCCGCTCACCGGGCGCGTCGAGGTGAAGGGCGCGAAGAACCTCGCCACGAAGGCGATGGTCGCCGCCCTGCTGGGCGAGACGACCAGCATGCTGCGCGATGTGCCCGACATCAGTGACGTGCAGGTGGTGCGGTCGCTGCTCGAAGTGCACGGTGTGACCGTGCGCGAGGGCGACGAGGAGGGCTCGCTCGTCTTCGACCCGAGCGGCGCCGTCTCGGCGCACTTCGAGGAGATCGACGCGCACGCCGGCGCATCCCGCATCCCGATCCTGTTCTGTGGTCCGCTGCTGCACCTGCTCGGCGAGGCGCTCATCCCCGACCTCGGCGGGTGCCGCATCGGCGACCGTCCGATCAACTTCCACATGGACGCGCTGCGCGCGTTCGGAGCGATCGTCGACAAGACGTACGAAGGCATCCGGATCACCGCGCCGAACGGCCTGCACGGAGCGAACATCGAGCTGCCGTACCCCAGTGTGGGCGCCACCGAGCAGGTGCTGCTCACCGCCGTGCGTGCCAAGGGCGTCACGGAGCTTCGAAACGCCGCCATCGAGCCCGAGATCATGGACCTGATCGCGGTGCTGCAGAAGATGGGCGCGATCATCTCGTACGAGCCCAACCGCGTGATCCTCATCGAGGGCGTCGACCGCCTGCGCGGCTACGACCACCGGTGCATCTTCGACCGCAACGAGGCCGCATCATGGGCGTGCGCCGCCCTCGCGACCGATGGCGACATCTTCGTCGGCGGCGCCAAGCAGCAGGAGATGCTGACCTTCCTGAACGTCTATCGCAAGGCCGGCGGCGAGTTCGACGTGCACGAGGACGGAATCCGCTTCCGTCGCGGCGGCCCGCTCAAGCCTGTCGTCGTCGAGACCGACGTGCACCCCGGGTTCATGACCGATTGGCAGCAGCCGCTCATCGTGGCCCTCACGCAGGCCGAGGGTCGGTCGATCGTCCACGAGACCGTGTACGAGAACCGACTCGGCTTCACCGAGGCCCTGGTGCAGATGGGCGCCGACATCGTGGTGCACCCGGAAGGCATCGAGAGCGCCGACCGTCGGGTTCCGCGTCGCGCTCTCGAGCAGGCGGCCGTCATCAACGGTCCGACGCCGCTGCACCGCGCCGACGTGGTCGTGCCCGATCTCCGCGGCGGCTACAGCTACCTCATCGCCGCCCTCGCGGCCGAGGGCGAGTCGGTCGTGCGCAACGTCGGGATCATCCGCCGCGGCTACGAGAAGCTCTTCACGAAGCTCGACGCCCTCGGCGCGGACTTCGACGTCATCGGATAGCCCCGACGTGGCATCCCGCTCGCCTCGGCTTCCGGCGTCCGCCGAGAAATCCCGGCCCAGTGTCTTCTGGCCGCTTGCGGCGATCGTCGTGCCGCTCACCGGGTTGTTCGCCCGGATCGAGATCATCGACGGGCACAAGCTTCCGCGAGAGGGCGCTTACGTCTTGGCGCCGAGCCACTCCACCGAGTTCGACCCGCTCATCGTCTCGGTCGCCGTGTGGCGCATGGGCCGGGCGCCGCGCTTCATGGCGAAGGAGAGCCTCTTCAAGGTTCCCGTGCTCGGCTGGGCCCTTCGCGCGACCGGAATGGTGCCGGTGGCGCGCTCGTCCTCCGCCGCCGCCTCACGGCAGACGATCAGAGCGTCCGAGGTGCTCGTCGAGCACGGCCGCGGGGTCATCGTCTACCCCGAGGGCACGCTCACTCGCGACCCCGACCTCTGGCCCATGCGCGGCAAGACCGGTGCCGTGCGGCTCGCGCTGGCCGACGGCATCCCGCTCATCCCCATGGCGCACTGGGGCGCGCAGGACATCCTGCCCAGGTACGGCAAGCTCAGTCTCTGGCCGTTGCGTCGGCACGTGCAGGTGATCGTCGGCGATCCCGTCGACCTGTCCGAGTACAGCGGCCGGACCGCGCAGCCGGCCGCGCTGATCGCCGGCACCGACCGGCTCATGAACGCCATCGCACAACTGCTCTCGCAGCTCAGGGGCGAACCCGCCCCGACGACGCGCTGGAATCCTGCCGAGCACGGGCAGAGGGAGACGGGTCGCCTTGAGCCGTAGAGGGGATGCCGGGCTTCCCCGCGTCGCCGTGATCGGCGCCGGCAGCTGGGGCACGACGTTCGGCAAGATCCTCGCCGACGGCGGTGCGCACGTGACGATGTGGGCGCGTCGGCCCGAACTCGCGCACGAGATCAACGAGGCCAAGCGCAACAGCGAATACCTGCCGGGCATCAACCTGCCGCGGGAGATGTACGCCACCCACCACCTCTCCGAGGCCCTCGAGGGCGCCGAGCAGGTGTACCTGTCGATTCCGAGCCAGGCCGTGCGGCAGAACCTCAAGGCCGTGCGGCCGCTCGTCATGAACACCGACGCCCCGATCGTGTCGCTCATGAAGGGTGTGGAGCGGCGCACCGGCTTGCGGATGAGCCAGGTCATCGAGCACGAGCTGCACTGCGATCCGTCGCGCATCGCCGTGGCATCCGGACCCAACCTCGCGCTCGAGATCGCCCGCGAGCAGCCCACCGCCGCGGTGATCTCCTCGACGAGCCAGGAGACGGCGGAGGCCGTCGCCCGTCGCGCCCGCAACACGTACTTCCGTACGTTCGTGAACACCGACGTGATCGGCACTGAATTCGGTGGCGTGCTGAAGAACCTCATCGCGGTCGCGATCGGCATCGTCGACGGCGTCGGCTACGGCGAGAACACCAAGGCGTCGATCATCACGCGTGGTCTGGTCGAGATGACCGATTTCGCCGTGGCGCAGGGCGCGCACGCCGAGACGCTGCAGGGCCTCGCCGGCCTGGGTGACCTCATCGCGACGTGCCAGTCGCCGCTCAGCCGCAACAACACCGCCGGGCGACTCCTCGGTCAGGGGTTCAGCTTCCAGGACGTCGTGAAGCAGATGAACCAGACGGCCGAGGGACTTGCGTCGGTCGCACCGGTGCTGCAGCTCGCACGCGAGGCGGGGATCGCGATGCCGATCGTCGAGCAGGTGAAGATGGTGTTGGACGGAACGATGAACCCGCGCGAGATCGCACCACACCTCACGACGGATGACGATGTGCCCCAGGGCGAGAGGACGCAGAATGGACAGGCCGGCGGTGGTGGTGCTCTTTGGAGGTCGCTCCAGCGAACACTCGATCAGTTCCGCAACGGCGGGCGGCGTCCTTCGCGCGATCAGCCGTGATCGCTACCGGGTGATCCCGGTCGGCATCACCCGGGCCGGCGTCTTCGTCCTCGAAGACGACGATCCCGACAAGTTCGCGCTCGACGCGGACAGGCTGCCCGAGGTCGCGGACAACGGCACTCGCATCCTGTGGCCGGAAGGCGGCGGCGATCGTGCCCTCCGCGTGCGGCGTGCCGATGGCGTGATCGACGACCTCGGCGCCGTCGACGTGGTGCTTCCGATCCTGCACGGCGTGCACGGCGAGGACGGGACGGTGCAGGGCTTCCTCGACACGCTCGAGATCCCGTACGCGGGCGGCGGCGTGCTCGATTCAGCGCTGTGCATGGACAAGCACTTCATGAAGATCGTGCTGCAGGCCGCGGGGGTTCCGGTCTCGCCGTGGGTCACGGTGACGCGGGCCGGCTGGACGCGCGACGCGGAGGGCGTGCGAGCGGATGCGGCGGCGCTCGGTCTTCCGGTGTTCGTCAAGCCCGCGCGGGCCGGCTCCAGTGTCGGCGTCTCGAAGGTCGCGGAGGCGAGTGAGCTCGACGCGGCCCTGCAGGTCGCGTTCGCCGAGGACGAGAAGGTGCTGATCGAAACGGCGATCGTCGGCCGCGAGATCGAGGTCGCGATCCTCGAGGGGCGCGGCGGGGCGGGTTCGCGCGCGTCGCTGCCGGGCGAGATCGTGCTGACCACCCGTGACTTCTACGACTTCGAAGGCAAGTACCTCGGTGGTGACGGGGCGGAGGTGGTGTGTCCGGCCGATCTCACCGATGCCGAGATCGCCGCGGTGCGAGAGCTCGGCATCCGCGCCTTCGACGCGGTCGACGGCCGTGGGCTCGCACGCGTGGACTTCTTCCTCACGGCGGATGCGCTGTACGTCAACGAGCTCAACACCATGCCGGGATTCACGCCGATCTCGATGTTCCCGAAGTGCTGGATCGCGTCCGGGATGAGCTACCCCGAGCTGATCGCAGAGCTCATCGACACCGCGCGGGAGCGCGCTGCGGTGTAGATCACACCGCGCGGGAGCGCGCTGCGGTCTGATCCTGCTCAGCCGGTGCTTCCCGCGTCGGTGCAGACCGAGCCGTCCTCCGGCAGCACGGCGACCACCTGCGAGAGCGTGTCGAGCACCTGAGCGCTGGAGACCACGTCGTTGTCGAGGTAGATCTCGACCGCAGGGGTGCGGCCGAAGGTCGTCACGCGGTAACGCGGCGCGTCGGAGTCGTCGATGACCCAGTCGACTCCGTTGACGGGCGTGCACGGCAGCGTGGTCGGGCCCAGCTCGGGTACGCCGCACGTGATGATGACGGATGCCGGATCGCCCCATGCGCCGGTGGCCTGCGCATCGGTCCAGCGCCGAGCCTGACCGTCGACAGACGGGGGAAGGCGGACGGTGACGTCGGCGCACGCCGGATCGTTCGCGCCGGCAGCGGGCTCGAGAGACACCGTGGACGCGCAGCCCGTCAGGAGGGCACCCGCGAGGAGGATCGTGGCCGCGGCGGCGAGTGATGCGGGACGGCGGGGCACCACTCCAGGCTACCCGCGGCCTGGAGCACCGATACCGTGGAGGAGTGAACCCGCCCTCGGATGAGCAGACCGTGGGAGAGCTGGCGGAGGGCGCGATCCTCGGCCGCCTCCTGGCGGTCTTCGGAGCCTCGGACGCCCTCGTCGGCCCCGGCGACGACGCTGCGGTGCTCGCGGCACCCGATGGACGTGTCGTCGCCACGACCGACACGCTCGTGCACGGTCCCGACTTCCGCCTTGCGTGGTCGAGCGGGTTCGATCTGGGGTGGAAGGCTGCTGCGGTCAACCTCGCCGACGTCGCCGCCATGGGTGCCCGCCCGACCGCGCTGCTGGTCGCGCTGGCGATGCCGAATCACACGACCGTGTCGTTCGTCGAGGAACTCGCTCGCGGCCTTCGTGCCGCGTGCGATGCGCTCGCGCCGGGCTGCGCGGTGGAAGGCGGCGACCTCACGGTCTCCGACACCCTGACGGTCGCCGTCACCGCTCTCGGGTCTTTGGACGGTCGTGCTCCGGTGCTGCGCTCCGGGGCGCGCGCCGGTGATGTGCTGGCGGTCGCGGGCGAGCTCGGCACCGCCGGCCGCGGCCTCGCGATCCTCTTCGAACGCTTCCGCGACGCAGCGGCCGAGCCCGTGCCCGTTGACCGCAGCCGACTCGGTTCCCACGAACGCATCGCCCTCGACGCGCAGCTGCGCCCCGCCCCTCCCGTCGCGCTCGGCGCCGTGGCGGCTGATGCCGGCGCCACCGCGATGATGGACGTCTCGGACGGACTCGTCCTCGACGCATCTCGCCTGGCCGAAGCATCCGGCGTGACGGTCGACATCGACATCGGATCGCTCGGCGCCGACCCCGTCGACGCGCTCACGGGTGGCGAGGACCACGCGCTGCTCGCCGCGTTCCCGGCATCCGCCCCGATACCGACGGGATTCCGTGTGATCGGACGCGTCGTCGCGCGATCAGATCGCGCCGTCCTGATCGACGGTGCGGTCTACGACGGTCGCGGGGGATGGGACCCGTACCGCGACTGGGACGCGCACGGGGGCTAGTCAATCGCCGAGCCGAGCCCACCACAGCACGGTGTCGCCGTACTTCTTGTGCCGTTCGTGAGCGAGTCCGGCGGGCAGCGTCGGCATCGGCGACCGCCCCGCGCGCTCGATCACGACCGTCGCGTCGGTGCCCAGCGACGACGTCAGCAGCGCCAGCGCATGCGTGAGCTCACCTTCGGGCAGGTCGTACGGCGGATCCAGGAACACGAGGTCGTACGGCCCCCTCGGCCCGCCGAGGAAAGCGGAGACGGCGCTCCGGTGCACGCGGATGGCGGCATCCCGTCCCACCGATTTGGCGACCTTCGCGGCGTTGCGCTCCACGATCGCGGCTGCGCGCGGGGACTTCTCTACAAGGTCGAGGGATGCCGCGCCCCGGCTCACCGCTTCGAGACCGAGCGCGCCCGACCCGGCATACAGGTCGAGGACCGTCGCGCCTCGCAGAGACTCGGCCGACTCCAGCGCGCCGAACAGCGACTCGCGCACCCGATCGCTGGTGGGCCGGGTGCCGGCGTCGGGAACCTCGAGTGTGATCGATCCGGCGCGCCCTGCGATGATCCGTGTCACGTGATCACCCTATGCTCGGGTCAGGGGAGCTTCGAGAGATTCGGAAAATCGCAGATGAGCCGTCGTACAAGCACGCTGTCCACCGTTGTGTTCACGGCCGTCCTGGCCGCTTCCCTCGTGGGCTGCGGTGGAGGGACGCCCGGTCCGAGCGCTTCGCCGACCGCCACCGCGGCTCCGTCGCCCTCACCGACACCGACGCCGACGCCGGAGCCCGAGCCGACTCCGACCGAGACCGTGGCGCCGGCGAACCTTCCGACCGACTGCAACGCGCTCGCCACGCCGGATGTGAGCCAGGAGGCGATCGGCGACCTCACGCTGCAGGGCGATGGCGTCGGCTTCATCCGGCCCGTTCCGGCGAATGCGACCCTCGTGCTCGGGTGCGACTGGATCGTGGGCGACTCCACGGGGATCCTGCTGCTGATCAGCACGGCCGCCCCCGCCGACGTCGCCGAAGCGGTCACCACCCTTCCGGGCCTGGGCTATACGTGCGGAGTGGCGGATGACTTCGGTGCCGACTACTGCCAGCTGGACGGTGGCGCCCCCGACACCGAGGAGATGATGGTGGCACGGGACGGGGTGTGGATCTACATGTCGACGTCGAACCGCAACGGACGGGCGCTGCTGTCCGGCATAGCCACGCAGATCTGGGGATAGAGGCGCCGATCCGTGTCTGAGCGGTCGTCCGCGCTCCTGCCTAGACTCGGAGCATGCCCGCCTTCGCCCTCGAGTCGCGCCTCGACGGCGCCGTCGGGGGCAAGACCGCGACCGCACTCGAGCGGGCATTCGGCATGCACACGGTCGGCGATCTTCTCGCCCACTACCCGCGCAGGTATGCCAAGCGCGGTGAGTTGACACCGATCTCCTCCCTGCCGGTCGGCGAGGCGGTGACGATCGTCGCAGAGGTGCGGCGGGCGAGCGAGCGCCGCATGCAGAATCGCAAGGGGTCGCTCCTGGAGGTGGTCATCAGCGACGGACAGGGAGAGCTCTCGCTCACCTTCTTCAACCAGTCGTGGCGCCTGAAAGACCTGCAGCCGGGCCGGCGCGGCGTGTTCGCCGGGAAGGTGGGGGAGTATCGAGGGTCGAAGCAGCTCGCCCACCCCGACTACGAACTGTTCGACGACGAGGAGACGGCGCGGCTGACGGCCGAGGCCAATGCGAATCTCCCCATCCCGATCTACCCGGCCACGAGCACGATCGCGAGCTGGCAGCTGCGCAAGATCGTCGAGCTCGTGCTCGACGGGCTCGGGCCCGTGGCGGATCCGCTTCCCGACGACCTGCGCGCCGCCGACGGGCTCCTCGACGCGAGAACCGCCATCGAGCGCATCCACCGCCCCGACGTCGAAGAGCAGATCGACCAGGCGCGCAGCACGCTGCGCATGCACGAAGCGTTCGTGCTGCAGCTCGCGCTCCTGCAGCAGCGGCAGTTCGTCCGTGCGATGTCGGCGACTCGCCGCGCAGCGGGCGCCCTGCTGGCCGGGTTCGACGAGTCACTGCCCTTCGCCCGCACGCCCGACCAGGTCTCGGTCGGCGATCAGATCGCCCGCGATCTCGAGGGCGACTGGCCGATGAACCGACTCGTGCAGGGTGAGGTCGGCTCGGGCAAGACGCTCGTGGCCCTCCGGGCGATGCTGCAGGTCGCCCAGAGTGGCGGTCAGTCCGCCCTGATCGCGCCGACCGAGGTCCTGGCCGGTCAGCACCTGCGATCGATCGCGCGGATGCTGGGACCGAGGCTGGCGCCGGAGCTCATGCCCACCCTGCTCACGGGTCAGATGCCGGCGGCAGAACGCCGCAAGGCCGCGCTGCGGACGGCATCCGGTCAGGCCCGGATCGTGGTGGGAACCCACGCCCTGCTGAGCGACTCCACGACGTTCGCCGATCTCGGTCTGGTCGTGGTCGACGAGCAGCACCGCTTCGGCGTGGAGCAGAGGGAGTCCCTCCGCGCGAAGGGTGCCGCTCCCCATGCCCTCGTGCTGACCGCCACGCCGATTCCACGGACCGTCGCCATGACCGTCTTCGGAGATCTCGACGTCTCCACGATCCGGACGATGCCCGAGGGACGCGCGGGCATCCAGACATTCGTCGCACCGCTCGCGGAGAAGCCCGCGTGGTTCGCGAGGGTGTGGGACCGCATCGCCGAGGAGGTCGGCAAGGGCCATCAGGCGTTCGTGGTGTGCGCGGCGATCGACGCCGAGGCCGCGGTCAAAGACGACACCGCGGACGAGCCGGTCGCCGTGGTCGAGGGCGAAGCGTCGCGCACCCGCTGGGGCGTCGCGCAGGTGGTCGACATGCTGTCGCGGCATCCCTCGTTCACAGACCTGCGCATCTCGCCGCTGCACGGCAAGATGCCGTCGGACGAGAAGGACGCGATCATGCAGTCGTTCGCGCGCGGTGACATCGACGTGCTGATCGCGACCACCGTCGTGGAGGTGGGGGTGGACGTCCCCAATGCCTCGACCATGGTCATCCTCGAAGCCGATCGGTTCGGCGTCTCGCAGCTGCACCAGCTCCGCGGGCGGGTGGGCCGCGGCGGCGTACCCGGTCTCTGCCTGCTCGTGACCGAGGCACCCTCCGGAACACCGGCCCGAGAGCGGGTGGACGCCGTTGCCGGAACCCTCGACGGGTTCATTCTGGCCGAGGTCGATCTGGAGCTGCGCGGCGAGGGCGACGTGCTCGGCGATGCCCAGTCGGGCGCCCGGTCGTCGCTTCGACTGCTGAGAGTGGTGGCGGATGCCGACCTCATCGCGCAGGCGCGGATCGCCGCCGAGGAGGTTCTCGAGGCGGACCCGTCGCTCGCGCGACACCCGGGCCTGAGCGCCGCCCTGGAGCGCCGCGTGAGCACGGAGGAGCGCGCGGCGCTCGCCAAGAACTAGCGCCGATAGGCTTCTGGGATGAGCAGCCGGATCGCCGTCGTCCCTGGATCCTTCGACCCGCCGACCCTCGGCCACCTGGATGTCATCCGTCGCGCCTCGACGCTCTACGACGAGCTCCACGTGCTCGTGGTGCACAATCCCGGCAAGGAGGCGATGCTGCCGATCGCACAGCGGCTCAGCCTGCTCGAGCAGTCGATCGCCGAAGACGGCGTCGAGGGCAACGTGATCGTCGCGTCGTGGAGCGTGGGACTTCTCGTGGACTACGCGACCGACGTGGGAGCCGGCGTCCTGGTGAAAGGCATCCGCTCGCAGGTCGACGTCGCCTACGAGACGCCGATGGCGATCGTGAACCGGCACCTCGCCCACGTCGAGACGGTGTTCCTCCTGCCGGATCCCGCGCACGCGCTCGTCTCGAGTTCGCTCGTGCGTCAGGTCGCGTCACTCGGCGGAGACGTCTCGCCGTTTGTGCCGCCCGCGGTGGCACGGTTCCTCGACACCGGGGCCCGCGACATCTGAGCGGGGCGCGGCGCACAGGCCGCGCCCATCCTCCCGCCGGTAGCATTGACGACCGTGAGAAAGCACCGCTCCGGCCCGTTCGCCCTTCCCGTGCGCGACATCGTCCACCATCCGGGCGAGATGCGTGAATTCACGCTCGACGTTCCCGCTCCCGACAAGTGGGGCGAGGGCCTTGTCAGCGTCGCCGAGGGCGATTCGGTGCTCGTCGAGGCGCGGCTGGAGTCGGTCCACGAGGGAATCCTCGTCTCCGGTCGCGTCGAGACCGAGTACGTCGGCGTCTGCGGGCGCTGTCTCATCGACATCGCCGAACCCGTCGAAGTCGAGTTTCAGGAGCTTTTCGCGTACCCTGGAAGGGAAGCAACTGACTTCGAGGTTCAAGACGACCACGTGGATCTTGAAACTCTGGTCAGGGACGCGACCGTACTGGCGCTTCCGTTTCAGCCGGTGTGTCAGCCGGATTGCCCCGGCCTTGATCCGGCCACGGGTGAGCGGCTGGCCGTGAGCACCGGGTCAGAGCAGCGCACGCCCCTCGATTCCCGCTGGGCCGCGCTCCAGCAATTCACCCCAGACCACGACGACGAAGGCCCGCGCGCGTAGCGCGGACCGCATCGCCGAGAACACAGAAGAGAGCAAGCCATGGCAGGTAACCCCCCGAAGCGGAAGGTCTCCCGCTCCAACACGCGTTCACGTCGTGCCCAGTGGAAGGCGGCGCCCATCACGCTGACCACCACCGTGGAGAACGGCAAGGTCGTCTACAGCCGTCCGCACCAGGCGAAGGTCGTCACCGACTCGCAGGGTACCGAGCTGTTCCTCGAGTACAAGGGCCGCAAGGTCGCTGACGTCTGATCTCAGCCGTCTCTCCGACAAGCTCGGCGTCGTCATCGACGCCGAGCTTCTGTCGCTTGCCCTGACCCACCGGTCGTGGGCGTACGAGCACGGGCAGGGTCCGCACAACGAGCGCCTCGAGTTCCTCGGGGACTCGGTGCTCGGCCAGGCCGTGACCGTGCGGCTTTTCACGGCGAACCCTGCGCTCGACGAGGGCGCGCTGGCCAAACGACGCGCGAGCGTGGTGTCCACCGTTGCTCTGGCAGAAGTCGCCCGCGGGATCGGCCTCGGTGAACACGTCCTGCTGGGGCGGGGCGAAGAGCAGACGGGCGGGCGAGACAAGGACTCGATCCTGGCCGACACGATGGAGGCCGTGATCGGGGCGACCTACATGTCGCTCGGGCCGGATGCCGCCACCGGCCTGGTGCTGCGCCTGATCGATCCGCTCCTGTCTGACCCGGAGCGCTACGGCGCTGCCGTCGACCCGAAGACCACTCTCCAGGAGCTGGCCTCCCGTACGGGCGCGACCCCGCCGGTCTACGAAGTCACCTCGACCGGTCCGGATCACAGTCGCGTGTTCACGGCGACCGTCACCGTCGCCGACTTCACGGCCGAAGGCAGCGGTTCGAGCAAGAAGCAGGCCGAGATGGCCGCCGCCCTGCTCGCGTGGCGCGAGCTCAGCGTCCGTGCCTGAGCGGGACCGTGCCTGAGCTGCCGGAGGTCGAGGTCGTTCGCGCGGGCCTCGATCCCGTGGTCACCGGTGCCCGTGTCGTCGGGGTGACGGTGCTCGACGAGCGCGCACTGACGCGATATCCGGGCTCGGGCTCACAGTTCGAAGGCGCACTCACCGGCCGCTTCCTGCAGGGGGCGGCACGCCGGGGCAAGTTCCTGTGGATCCCCCTCGAACCCGTCACGGTCGACGCCGCGGCCACCGAAGCACTGGTCGCGCACCTCGGCATGAGCGGGCAGCTGCTGCTCCGATCACCGGGCGCGGCGCCGGAGCGCCACGAGCGCGTACGCCTCGACCTCCAGCATCCCGATCACGGCGAACTGGCGGTCGTCTTCGCCGACCAGCGCACTTTCGGCTCGCTCGCCCTGGACCCGCTCCTTCCGACACCGGATGCCGCACCGGGGGGCTACGGAACGCTCGAGGCATCCGTGCCCAGCCAGGTCGCGCACATCGCGCGCGACCCGCTCGATCCCGCGTTCGACGACCGGGTCTTCCGTGCGTCGCTGGCCCGCAAGGACTCGGCCATAAAGCGCGTGCTGCTGGATCAGACCGTGCTCAGCGGCGTCGGCAACATCTACGCGGACGAGGCGCTCTGGTACGCCCGTCTCCACCCCGAGACGCCCGCCCGTTCACTCTCGACCCGCGCTGTGAACCGCCTTCTCGCGGATGTCCGGGCGGTTCTCGAGCGGGCCCTCGCCGAGGGAGGCACGAGCTTCGACGCCCAGTACGTGAATGTGAACGGTCAGGCCGGTTACTTCGCGCATTCCCTCAACGCCTATGGGCGCACGAGCCAACCGTGCCCGCGCTGCGGCCGTCCCATCGTGCGGGTGTCGTTCATGAACCGCTCGAGCCACTTCTGCCCGCACTGCCAGCGCATGCGGCGATGAGTCGCATGCGGGATCGCATCATCGGCGGTTGAGAGCGCGTCCGGCGAGGACGGGGACGACATCGGCGGGAGCGGGCATGTCCGCCATCTCGGCTGCGATCTGCATGGCAGTCGCCCGCTCGGCACAGTCGCCGAGCAGCGGCTCCACGAGCGCCGCGATCGAGCCCGGCGTGTATTCCGAGTTCGTCTGCCTGCGTCCGGCGCCGGCGCCGGCGATGACCTCGGCATTGAACGGCTGGTCGGCCCCCTGCGGCAGGATCAACTGGGGAAGCCCCGCCTCGAGCGCCGCGAGCACCGTCCCGGTGCCGCCGTGGTGAACGATCAGATCCACTCGCCGCAGCACATCCGCTTGGTCGACGAACCTTTCGACATGCACGGACGCGGGGACCTCACCCAGGAGCGCAGGGTCTCCGTCCGGCCCGACGGCCACCAGCACGTCGGCATCCAGGGCGCCGATCTCGAGCGCCGACCGTCTCAGCACCTCGACGGCGCTGTATGACACGGTGCCGAGTGTGAGGTAGACCCGAGGGCGGGTCGCCGGGGCTTGAAGCCACCCCGGCAGTCGCGTACCGGACGCGCGCCAGGCCACCGACCGGATCGGGATGGTCGGCGCGTCCTGGGAGGGTGCTGCCAACGACGGCGGGCAGGGGTCGAGGAAGGCCTGTCCGAGCAGCTTCGCGTCGGGTGGTGCAAGCCCGCGCTTCAGCCAGTGGTCCTGCTGGTAGCCGATCGTGAGCGCGTGGAGCATGGTCGGCATGTTCGCCGCAAGCCCGATGGCGAAATCGAGAGTCGGCACACCGAGCAGGTCGCCGGCCACGGCGGCACCGACATGAAGCGGCTCGGTGACCAGCAAGTCGGCCCGTTCCGCGCGGAGGACATCGAGCATGGTGGGGATCGTGGCGCCGGCCGTGACGTCGCCGAACATGGCGAGCGTCTCGTCGAGGCCGGTGAGCGTCGGATGACGGCGCCGAACCTCGCGCTGGGCCCATGCGAGATCGACGTCGGGCGGCAGCCCGGGAACGGTCCGCAGTCGCAAGCCGGTCAGGAGGGGTGCACCTGTCGCCACCACGACCTCGTGCCCGGCTTCACGACAGGCCACCGCCAGCGGGAGCATGGGATAGAGGTGGCCGTAGGCACCGAGGGAGGCGAAGACGACTTTCATGCGGGGTCTCGCGCCGGATCCGCACGCACTGTCATGCCAGCACCCTCTTCCACGCGCCCGCGTAGGACGCGGGCGTGAACCCGATCGCCTCGTTGATGTCGAGCATGTGCCGGTTCTCCTCGGCATTGAAGGTCGAAACGCGCGGCGACTCCGGAACGAGCTCGCGCCAGCGCAGCAGATTCGCGCACTTCACGATCGTGCCGAGTCGGCGACCACGGTGCTCCTTCAGAACGAGGGTGCCGTACTGCTGGGTCGCGGCCGTGCGGTCGTCCGCGACGACGAGCTCGTTGTACGCCGCGATGGTGCCCGTCTTCACGTGCAGGACGCATGCGACCGACACCGTCAGCCCCTGCGCCCTCAGCCGGGCATCACGGCGCTGCACACGTGCGGCATCCCAGTGCTGCTCATCGATGACGAGACCGCCTGCCGGAGCGTCGGTCGACATTCGTGCGATGATCGCGGCGAACCCGTCGAGATGCTCGGCCGGCGTGGGCGAGGTCCACATCACGAGGCGGTAGTCCTCGCCCGCCGTCCTCACGGCATCGGCGAGTTTCTGCTCGACGATCTCGAACGGCCCATGCAGGTCGAAGACGCTGTTGCGCTCGACCTGCTCGAGCGTGTAGCCGTTCTCGCGCATGAACACGGTCTGGCGGTCGTCGACAGGGATCGAGCCGTATCCGGTCGGCGGGGTCAATCGCGGCCCCTGCGTATCGGGCCGATGCAGGGTCCAGGTCTGGATCGTCCGGATGCCGCGCGCGCGTGCCTCCGCCTCCACTTCGGCGAGCAGTGCCTGTTCGGCGCCCGCCCCCCAGTGCTCGGGATCGATCATCAGATCGAATTCCAGCGAGGACACGTCCGGTTCGTTGGCGATCATCATCTTCACCGCGCCGAGCATCTGCCCATCGCGTTCAGCGGCGAACCCGATCTGCGTCCAATCGGTCTGGTCCTGCCAGAAGCCGAAGACCTCCTCGGCCGATTCGTCGAGGTAATCGTGGCCCGCGTCGGCCAGGCACACCGCGTTGGCGATGCGAACCAGTTCCAGGAATCGACCGGCGTCGGGAGCATCGAGACTCTCCGGGACGACGATCCGCGAGACGGTCAGCGCCGTCCGCTCATCGATGTCACTCACCAAGCACCTTCTTCCACGCGCCCTCGTACGCGATCGGCACGAAGCCGATCCCCTCGTTGATGTCGAGCATGGGGCGATTCTCCTCTGCGTTGTACGTGATCACCCGCGGGGATCCGGGAGCGACGTCGCGCCACGACAGCAGGCCCGCGCACTTCACGAGCGTTCCGAGCTTGTGTCCGCGGTGGTCCTTCAGAACAAGCGTGTCCTCCTGATGCGAAGCTTCGGTGCGGTCCTTGCCGACCGCGAGTTCGTTGAAAGCGCACAGCTCGCCGGTCGCGATGTGCTGCGCGGCGGTCACCTGGCGGAAGCGACCCGAATCGCTGTACAGCGAATCGAGCCGCGCGACACGTGCGGCATCCCACACTTCCTCGTCGAACTCGAGGTTCGCAGCCGGAGCATCCGTCACCATGCGTGACTTCATCCATGCGTAGCCGTCGACATACTCGGGAGGGGTGGGTACCGTCCACTGCACCACGCGGTAGTCGGAAGATGCCGCGACCGCCTCGGCGAGAAGCCGCTTCACCGTCTCGAACGACCCCCGCAGGTCGAAGGCGCTGTTGCGCTCGATCTGCTCCAGCGTGTGGCCCGTGCGCAGGTAGAACCGCGCGGCGTGGTCTTCGGGGATCGTGCCGAAGCCGGTCGGCGGCGCCAGGCGGGGGCCGGCGACGTCCGGGTGCGCCGCCCACGACTGAAGCACAGACCGGCCGTTCTCCCGGGCGGTCCGTTCCACGAGCTCGAACGCGGCGGAGCCGATGCCACGACCCCACGCGTCGCGGAGGAGTTCGATGAGCCAGAACGCGAGCTTCGAGTCGCCCTCCAGAGGTAGGTCCACTCCGACGCGTCCGACCGTTTCGTCGTCGACGACGATCGACCACATGAGTCGTCGCTCATGCTCGTCGGGATGATAGTGGGGGAGCAGTTCGTCTGCCGCGATGCGGTGGTCGTCGTGACCGGCGATCTCGCGATAGATGCGGTTGCGGACGCGCACCATCTCCGCGAAGTCGGCGGCATCGGGTGCATCGATGGATGACGGAATCGTCAGGGGCCGGAACTCGACGCCGGCGACGGTGGTGATCATGTCTGATCCGTTCAGGTCAAGGTGGTGGTGATCCGGGGCGGCCCCGCGTTGGGGGCGGCCCCGGACCGAATCAGGTGCGGACGCTGTTCAGGGCGTGGGCACGGAGGGCGGCGTGGTTCCGGTCGACATGCGACAGGCCGTTCACGAGCCGGCGGGCGTGATCGTGGTGATCCCGCGCGCTGCCTTGGCGACGGGCGCTGCGCAGCAGCAGCCAGAGTCCGACCCGGAGCTCGAATCGGTCGGCGAGCGTCAAGTGCGCACCGTCCACCGTCGAGGCGGGGAGAAGCCTGCCCGAGTCGAGAGACCGGGCGGGCGCCAGTGTGTCGTTCATGATGATCTCTTTCGAGTGAAGGAATGGATGGAGGCGTGCCCGGGTGGGCGGGGTCGCGAAAAGGCGACGAGAGGGTGCTCGACGGGAGGAGTCGACTCGGCGACCGCGATACGCGGTCGACACGGACGAATGCCGTGCTCTGGGCAGAGTCCTCCCCGGCGGCGCTCAGCCGGCGGTGGGAGCAGTGGCGCCGAACGACGAGGTCACCGGAGCGATTCCGCAGAACGGCGAACGGCGAACGGGCGCGAAGTCTGGGGTGATCATGTGCATCATCGGTGACCTCCTTTCGTATATGTGGACGCGAAGAGCGACGATAGCGCCTCGTGATCGCGCGCGTCAAGCGAATTCGCAGATTCGGCGAACGGCGGGCGTGTCGTGGTCATCGAGCGCGTCTCGTCCGAGAGCGCGCACGCCCGGCTCGCCTGCGCGGAAGGGGGCACGTCCTCAGGTAGCGTAAGGCGGTGAATCGACCGCGGTGGAAGGCGTCTCCATGCACCTGAAGAGCGTGACGCTCAAAGGGTTCAAGTCGTTCGCGCAGCCGACCACGTTCGCCTTCGAGACGGGCGTGACGTGCATCGTCGGCCCCAACGGATCCGGCAAGTCGAACGTCGTCGACGCTCTCGCCTGGGTGATGGGTGAGCAGGGCGCGAAGACCCTGCGCGGCGGCAAGATGGAGGACGTCATCTTCGCCGGCACCGCGACGCGCGGGCCACTCGGCCGCGCCGAGGTGCAGCTGACGATCGACAACGCCGACGGCGCCCTGCCGATCGACTACACCGAAGTCACCATCAGCCGCACGCTGTTCCGCAACGGCGCGAGCGAGTACGCGATCAACGGCGGCGTATGCCGACTGCTGGACGTACAGGAGCTGCTGAGCGATTCGGGTCTCGGCCGGGAGATGCACGTGATCGTCGGGCAGGGCCGCCTGGACAGTGTCCTGCAGGCGTCTCCCGAGGAGCGCCGCGGGTTCATCGAGGAGGCCGCCGGCATCCTCAAGCACCGCCGACGCAAGGAGAAGACGCTCCGCAAGCTCGAAGCCATGGAGGCGAATCTCACCCGCCTCAGCGATCTCGCGGGTGAGCTGCGCCGCCAGCTGAAGCCGCTCGGACGGCAGGCGGAGATCGCGCGGGAGGCAGCGACGATCGCCGCTGTCGTGCGTGATGCGCGCGCGCGGCTGCTGGCCGATGAGCTCGCAGGCCTTCGCGCCGAGCTCGCCGGTCATGCCCGCAGCGAGCAGGAGCGTCACACCGAACGGCTGGTCCTGCAGGATCAGGCCGAGAATCTGCGCAGCCGGATCGCACTCCTCGAAGAGCGCCAGCGATCCGAGGGCGTGGACGAGGCGCGCGCCGTCGCGTACGGACTCGAGCGCGTGCAGGAGCGACTGCGAAGTCTCTACACGCTCACCGGGCAGCGCCTCGCGCTCCTCAGCGACACCGCCGACGAGGAGGGTTTCGAGCTCACCACCGTCTCCCAGGGCATGATCGATGACCTCCGAGCAGAGATCGACGAGATCGCCGGCGGGCTCGGAAATGCTCAGGATGCCGCGTCTGAGGCTTCGCGCGATGTCATGCGTGCGCGGGCGGAACTCGATGCGCTCGACGTGGACATCGCGGCGCAGAGCGCGCTGGTGTCCGAGCACGACATGCGCATCACCGCGCTGCGCGGCTCAGCGGAGGCTGCGGCATCCGCCCTCGCCGCTGTCCGAGCCGGAGTGGAGCGTCAGCAGCGCGCCCTCGATGCGGCGCTGGCCAGACGCGCCGAAGCGGCGGCGGACCTCGAGGGAGTCGACCCGGATCTGGTCCCCGAAGGATCAGCCGCCGAATACGCCGCCGCATACGACAGGGCTCAGCGCGAGGCGACGGAGGCCGAGGCCGCAGTCGGTCGACTGAGGGAGCGCCTGCACGCGGCCGAGCGCGAGAGCGAGTCGCTCACGGCGCAGGTCGCCGCGCTGGGTCGCGCGCTGGATGTGCGCAACGCGGCCGCGGAGCTTGTGGCGCGGGGCGGATCCGGCATCCGCGGTCTGCTCGGCGACGCCATCAAGGTGACCCCCGGGTACGAGGCGGCGATCGCGGCGGCACTCGGCCCCCTCGCGGAGGGCCTGCTGGTCGACTCGCGCGACGACGCGTTCGAGGTCGCCCGCTCCGTTCGGGGCGCCGATCTCGGCGTCGTAGACATCGCGATCGCACGGACGGGCGGAGATGCGCCGGACTTCCCGACCGTCGCGGGAGTCGTTCCGGCGCGCGACGTGGTCACGGGGCCGGACGGCGTGCTCGGCATCCTGGCGATGGTCGTGGTGGCGGACGACCTCGAGGCGGCGGAGACGGCCGCGGCGGCACTGGCGGATGCGCCGCTGCGCGGCCCGGTGACGATCGTCACTCGCGCCGGCGAGGTCTGCACGCGGCACACGCTGAGGTCGGGCTCAGGCCCGGGACGTTCTCGGCTCGAACTGGCGGCGGAGCGGGATGCCGCGGCCGAGCGTCGCAGCGAGATCGTCGTCGTCGCCGACTCGCTGCGCGAGGGCCTCGCCGATGCCGTGCGGGCGCAGGAGACGGCGCGACAGCGGACGAAAACCGCGCTCTCGACCCTCCGCGCGCACGATGCAGCCCTCGCCGCCCACACCGAGAAGGTCAACCGCGCCTCCGTCCGTCACGAGGCCGCCGTGGCGGAATGCGATCGCCTGGCCGCCGCACTGGCCCAGGTGTCGGGGGCGGTCGATGACGCCGAGGCGTCGGCGCGCGGGGCAGATGACCGGCTGAATGCCGCACTCGAGGCGCCGCGCCCGATGCTCGACGCGTCGGCTCGCGAGGGAATGCTCGCCGAGCTCGAGACCGCGCGAGACGGCGAGATGCGCGCCCGGCTCGACGTCGAGACGCTCAAGGAGCGCGTGCGGGCCGGCGAGGCGCGCGTCGTGCAACTGGAACGGCAACGCGAGCGGGAACGGGACGCCGCCGCAGAGGCGGCCCGTCGCGCGGTCCTCCGCCGGGCCCAGCGCGAGGTCGCCGCCCGCGTCGCTGAGCAGCTGCCGGCGGTGCTGGATTCGGTCGACCGCTCGGTCAGCCAGGCCCGCGTTGAGCTCGCCGCCGCGGAGTCCGCGCGCACGGCCGTGACGGCCGAGTTGGCAGACCTGCGCAGGCAGGAAGGCGAGCTGCGAGAGCGTCTGTCCGGACTCACCGAGAGTGTGCACGGTCTGGAGCTGCAGATCCACGAGAAGCGCCTCCATGTATCGAGCCTGCTGGAGCGGGTGGCATCCGAATTGGGCTTGGACGAAGACATTCTCATTTCGGAATATGGTCCGGACCAGGCCGTTCCCAGCGAGGGGGAGGCAGTCCCCGTTCCGTTCGATCGGGCGCAGCAACGGCGTCGACTTCAGGATGCCGAGCGGAAGCTGGCGCAGCTCGGTCGCGTCAACCCGCTCGCGCTCGAGGAGTTCGCGGCTCTCGAACAGCGGCACAAGTTCCTCGTGGAGCAGCTCGGCGACCTGACCCAGACCCGAAAGGACCTGCTGACCATCATCGACGAGCTCGACGAGCGGATGCAGACGATCTTCCTCGCTGCCTTCGATGACACGAAGGCCGCCTTCGGCGAGGTGTTCCCGGTGCTCTTCCCGGGAGGCACCGGCAGCATCTCGCTGACGAATCCCGATGACCCGCTCACGACGGGCATCGAGGTCTCGGTGCGTCCCGTCGGCAAGAAGATCGAGCGGCTGTCTCTGCTCTCCGGTGGCGAGCGCTCGCTCGCGGCGGTCGCGCTCCTCGTCGCGATCTTCATGGCGCGCCCGAGCCCGTTCTACATCCTCGACGAGGTCGAGGCCGCTCTGGACGACGCGAACCTCGGCCGGCTTCTGGGAGTGTTCGAACGGCTGCGGGAGAGCAGCCAGCTCATCGTGATCACGCACCAGAAGCGCACGATGGAGATCGCGGACGCACTGTACGGCGTCTCCATGCGGCAGGACGGCGTCTCGGCCGTGGTCGGCCAGCGGGTAGGCGAGCGGGTCTCCGCCTGAGACGTCACTCGTCGCGCCCGCGAGCGAGCGAGCGTGGGCGCCGCGCCTAGGCTGGAGGCATGGCGGAAAGCTCCTGGTCACTCGGTCGTGCACTGCGCGGCGTCTTCGTGAAGCCGACGATCGACGAGACCACCTGGGACGACCTGGAGACGGCGCTGCTGACGGCCGACTTCGGCCCCGACATCAGCGAGCGGATCATCGACGAGCTGCGCGAGAAGGTCGAGCGCTATCGGACAACAGATCCCCGCGACCTGCAGCGCATGCTGAAGGAGACCCTCGAGGAGCACTTCGCGAAGTTCGACACCACGCTGCGCCTCACCGAGCGCCCGGCGGTTGTGCTCGTGGTCGGGGTGAACGGCGTGGGCAAGACCACGACGATCGGCAAGTTCGCGAAATTCCTTCAGCGCTACGGGCGGAGTGTGGTCGTGGGCGCGGCTGACACATTCCGCGCGGCGGCGGTCGACCAGCTCGCCACCTGGGCTGAGCGCGGGGGAGCGACGATCGTCCGACCGCAGCACGAAGGTCAGGATCCGGCATCCGTCGCCTTCCAGACGATCGAGTACGCCAAACGCACGGGCACCGAGATCGTGCTGGTGGACACCGCCGGCCGCCTTCACACCAAGGGCGGTCTGATGGACGAGCTCGGCAAGATCCGGCGCGTCATCGAGAAGCAGGCGCCGATCAGCGAGGTGCTCCTCGTACTCGATGCGACCACCGGGCAGAACGGCGTCCTGCAGGCCCAGGCGTTCCTCGAGCACGCCGGGGTCACCGGCCTCGTTCTGACGAAGCTCGACGGGTCGGCCAAGGGGGGATTCGTGCTCGCGGTGCAGGAGCGAACGGGCATTCCGGTGAAGCTGCTCGGTCAGGGCGAGGGCATCGGCGACCTGACCGGATTCACGCCGCACGTCTTCGCCGCATCCCTCGTCGAGTGACCTGACGGCCGTCATCAACTCTTAACACGGCGGCGCGCCGTCACGGGATGGCGCCGATGCCCGCGTGCTGGTTTCATGGGGATATGGCGATCGAGCACGACTACTTCGGACTGCTGGAGTCCGGCCCGGACGGGTCGATCTTCTGGTCTGAGAACGTGGACCTCGGCGACCAGACCGTGACGGTCGATCTGACGGCGCCCGATCAGGATGACGTGTCGGAGGCCGCGCTGGACGTCGCGGCCAGCCTCATCTCGTCGATCGAATCGATAGACCGCACCGCCCGCAACGCCATGGTCTCGGAGCTCGATGACCGCACGAGCGAGGTGATCGAGTACATCCTGCAGCAGCAGCAGACCCTCGGCGACGATCTGGAGGAACTGCTCGTCGACATCTCGGGCGATGTGCAGGTCGACGTGATCCGCTCGCTCCAGCTCATGAGCATGACGATCCTCGCGGACGAGCACGGCGGCGCCGACCCGTTCGCGGTCCTCGAGTACGCGCTCGACCCCGATGCGACCGACGACGTCATCCTGGTCAACCTCGACTCCGACGGCGAGGTCCTCTCGGTCACCAGCGCCGACTGACGCGGCCGCCCGCGCCGTTATGCAGACCTTCCTTCCGTATCCGTCGTTCGTCCGCTCCGCGGAAGCGCTGGATGCGGGCCGGCTGGGCAAACAGCGTGTCGAGGCCTTCCAGCTGCTGCGCGCGAACACCATTCCCGACTACGGATGGCGCCACCATCCGGCCGCGAAGATGTGGGCGGGGCACCTTCCGGCCCTGGTCGCCTACGGCCTGGCGATGACGGATGCCTGGACATCGACCGGCCGCGCCGATACCGTGCGTCCGAAGCTGCTCGCGTTCGCCCCCGAGGTCGACGGCGTCTCCCAGAGCGAACTCGACCTGCCGTCATGGATCGGCGACCCGGCGTTCCACCGCGCGCACCAGTCCAACCTGATCCGCAAGGATCCCGAGTTCTACCGTCCTCGCTTCGGCGACGTCCCCGACGACCTGCCGTACATCTGGCCGCTGCCCTGACAGGCTCGACTCAGACGGCCTGCGAGAAGGTCAGCCCTTCCTGCGCGATGTCCCGCGCGAGGTGCGACAGATCATCCGGGATGTCGCGCCCCTTCGAGATCATCGACTGCGCCCACAGTCGTCCGGCCCGGTATGAGGAGCGCACGAGGGGTCCGGCGAGAACCCCGA
Organism: Microbacterium sp.; assembly: GCA_035630115.1. Lineage (GTDB taxonomy): Bacteria > Actinomycetota > Actinomycetes > Actinomycetales > Microbacteriaceae > Microbacterium. Next base: position 25,537 of record DASQLG010000070.1, read on the forward strand.
GGAATCCGATGCGCTCCGCCTCCTCCTTGAATGCGACGAACTCGTCGGGCTTCACCCAGCGATCGACCGGCAGGTGGCGGGGAGAAGGACGCAGGTACTGTGTGATCGTGATGATGTCGGTACCGGCGTCGTGCAGATCCTGCAGCGCCTGGACCACCTCGGACGGCTCCTCGCCCATGCCCAGGATCAGGTTCGACTTCGTGATGAGGCCGAAGTCGCGCGCCTGCGTGATCACCTCGAGCGAGCGCTCGTAGCGGAATGCCGGGCGGATCCGCTTGAAGATGCGCGGGACGGTCTCGACGTTGTGCGCGAACACCTCCGGTCGCGACGCGAACACCTCGCGCAGGAGCGTCGGGTCGCCTGAGAAGTCGGTCGCGAGGATCTCCACTCCGGTGCCGGGATTCTCCGCGTGGATGCGGCGCACGGTCTCGGCGTGCAGCCACGCGCCCTCGTCGGCGAGGTCGTCACGGGCGACCCCCGTGACCGTCGCGTACCGCAGGCGCATCTTCCGGACGCTCTCGGCGACACGACGCGGCTCGTCGATGTCGTAATCAGCGGGCTTGCCGGTGTCGATCTGGCAGAAGTCGCAGCGTCGCGTGCACTGCGAGCCGCCGATCAGGAACGTCGCCTCGCGGTCCTCCCAGCACTCGTAGATGTTGGGGCAGCCGGCCTCCTGGCACACCGTGTGCAGCCCCTCGTCCTTGACGAGGGAGTGCAGCGCGGTGTACTCGGGTCCCATCTTCGCGCGCGTCTTGATCCACTCCGGCTTGCGCTCGATCGGGGTCTGCGCGTTGCGCACCTCGAGGCGGAGGAGTCTGCGTCCGGCGGGAGCCGTTCCCGGCGCCGCCGACGATCCGGCGGCGCAGCCGCTCATGCCATCACCCCGGCGTACTCGGCCTCGAAGGCGGACACGATCGAGTCGACGACGTCCGCGGGCGCGATCTCCCTCCCCGCGACTTCGCTCACGGTGGTGACTCCGGCATCCGTGATGCCGCACGGGATGATCCCGCGGAACCCGGCGAGCGTGTTGTCGCAGTTGACCGCGAACCCGTGCATCGTGACCCCCTTCTCCACGCGCACTCCGATCGCTGCGATCTTGTCCTCGGACAGCGGGCGGCGCACCCACACGCCGCTTCGACCCTCGACGCGGTAGCCGTCGACGCCGTGCTCGCCGAGCGCGTGGATCAGCAGGCGCTCGAGTCGACGGACATGAGCCACCACGTCGACGGGCTCGGGCAGGCGGACGATCGGGTAGCCGACGAGCTGCCCCGGACCGTGCCAGGTGATCTTGCCGCCACGATCGACGTCGATCACCGGCGTGCCATCGGTCGGGCGCTCGTGGGGCTCGGTGCGCTTTCCCGCCGTGTATACCGCCTCGTGCTCGAGAAGGACGAGCGTGTCGGCGCGCTCTCCCGCGACCACGCCGGCGTGGATGTGCCGCTGCAGCGCCCACCCGTCGTGATACGGGACGTAGCGGGGCGCGAGGCCGGCGCGGATGATGTCGAGCACGGGATTCCCTTCGCTGGTGGCGATTTATGGATCGCGTCCAACAATACGCCGTATCTAGGCTGGGGCGATGACCTCCGATTCGCGAACCGGACGACCCCGTGCATCGTCGCGCGAGACCTTGGCAGAGGCAGCCTGCGAGCTCTTCCTCGAGCAGGGCTACGAGGCGACCTCGATCGCCGAGATCGCGCAGCGCGCGGGTGTGAGCCGCTCCAGCTTCTTCAACTACTTCGCCTCGAAGGGCGACGTTCTCTGGGCGGGTCTCGACGAGCGACTGGGCATGCTCGAACAACGGCTCGCCGAAGCCGCGACGAAGGATGCCGCCGCCGACGTCCGCGCCGCCTCGGCCGCTGTTGGTGACGGTTTCGCACCCGACAGCCTCGCGCTCGCGCTGGTCAACTCCGCCGCGATGGGGCTCGGCGAGGAACTCGAGCGCGAGGCGGCGCTGCGTCGTTCGCGGATCGCCCGCGCAGTGTCGGAGCGGCTCCGACGCGGCGGAGCCGACCGGCTGCGCGCTGACGTCGCCGGCGCCGCGTGCGGCGGCGCGGTGCTGGCTGCTCTGGACGCGTGGGCGCACGACGGAGCCGGCAGAACCGATCTCGCACGCATTCTGGCGGTCGCACTCGAGGCCGCCTCGCATCCGCTGCGTGCGGGCTCAGACGTGCGCCAGCTGCGCGTGGTGGTGCAGGCGCCCGACTTCGACGCCACGCTCGCGTTCTACCGCGACGTCGTGGGGATGCCACAGGCCGAGTCGTACGAGGCCGACGGCGGCGCCCGCGTGGCGATCCTGGACGCCGGTCGAGCGACCCTCGAGCTCGCCAACCCGGCCCAGGTGTCGTTCATCGACGCCGTCGAGACCGACGGCGTCGCGAGCGACCGCGTCCGCATCGCACTCGAGGTCGCCGACACGGCTGCGGCGGTGGAACGCCTCGCGGCTGCGGGCGCCGAGGTGGAGGCATCCGCTCGCGAAACGCCGTGGCGATCCCTCAACGCACGCCTGCGCGGGCCCGCCGACCTGCAGCTCACGCTGTTCCAGGAGCTGGGCCCGGCCTGACGGGCGAGCCTGTCTGCTCGCGTAAACTTGGGGGCACTATGGCAACCTTCGGCACGCTCTCCGATCGTCTCACCGAGACCTTCCGCAATCTCCGCACCAAGGGCAAGCTCACGCCCGCGGACGTCGACGGAACCGTTCGCGAGATCCGTCGCGCCCTGCTGGACGCGGACGTCGCCCTGCCTGTCGTCAAGGAGTTCACGGCCAAAGTGCGCGAGCGCGCGCTCGGCGACGAGGTCAGCAAGGCCCTGAACCCGGCGCAGCAGGTCGTTCAGATCGTGAACGAGGAACTCGTCGCGATCCTCGGCGGCCAGCAGCGTCGCCTGCAGTTCGCCAAGACACCCCCGACGATCATCATGCTCGCAGGCCTGCAGGGCTCCGGAAAGACGACGTTCGCCGGCAAGCTCGCGAAGCTGCTGGAGAAGGACGGTCACACCCCGCTGCTGATCGCGGCCGACCTCCAGCGTCCCAACGCCGTCAACCAGCTCCAGGTGGTCGCCGGTCAGGCCGGCGCGGCGATCTACGCTCCCCAGCCGGGCAACGGCGTCGGCGACCCGGTGCAGGTGGCGCGTGACGGCGTCGAGGTCGCGCGTCGTCACCAGCACGACGTCGTCATCATCGACACGGCCGGACGCCTCGGCGTCGACGCCGAGATGATGAAGCAGGCCGCCGACATCCGCAAGGCGACCGATCCCGACGAGGTCCTGTTCGTCATCGACGCGATGATCGGCCAGGATGCCGTCAACACGGCCAAGGCGTTCCAGGACGGCGTCGATTTCACGGGGGTCGTGCTGTCGAAGCTCGACGGCGACGCGCGCGGTGGTGCCGCGCTGTCGGTGGCGTCGGTCACCGGCCGCCCGATCATCTACGCGTCCACCGGCGAAGGGCTCGACGACCTCGAGCCGTTCCACCCCGACCGCATGGCCTCGCGGATCCTCGACCTCGGCGACATTCTGACCCTCATCGAGCAGGCCCAGCAGGCCTTCGACGAGGAAGAGGCCATGAAGATGGCCGAGAAGCTGGCGACCGACAGCTTCACCCTCGAGGACTTCCTCGACCAGATGCAGCAGCTCAAGAAGATGGGCTCGATGAAGAAGATGCTCGGGATGCTCCCGGGTATGGGCAACATGAAGCAGCAGCTCGAGGACTTCGACGAGAAGGACCTGGACCGCACAGAGGCGATCATCCGCTCGATGACGCCGGTCGAGCGCCGCAACCCCAAGGTGCTGAACGGCTCGCGTCGCCTGCGCATCGCGCGCGGTTCCGGCATGACGGTGACCGACGTGAATCAGCTCGTGCAGCGGTTCGATGCGGCCGCGAAGATGATGAAGACCGTGGCCCGCGGCGGCACGCCCAGCATTCCGGGCATGGGACCGATCCCCGGCACCCGTCCGGGCGCTTCCGCAAAGCGGGGCAAGCAGCAGAAGGCGAAGGGATCGCGTTCGGGCAATCCGGCCAAGCGCGCAGCCGAGAACGCCGGCATCGCGGCATCCACGCCCGCCCCTCCCACCGGCTCGGGCTTCGGCCTCGGCGCCGGCGCCGGAGTCGGCAAGAGCCCCCCCAGCGAGGCCGACCTCGCTCAGCTGCAGAAGCTGCTCGGCAAGGGCTGACGGGCGCGCCGCTCGGTCAGTGGCCGAGTGCGGCGAGATGGTCGCGCAGGGTCGGCCCGGCGCGGAACTCGCGGATCAGGTGCTGCACGACCTCGCGCAGATCGCCGTCCGCGGCATCCGCCACCATCGTCTGACGGGCGTAACTCGCGCCCTGGGTCAGGATCGTGTCGAGCCCGGCGAACTCGCGAGCGCACTTGAGCTCCGCTGCGACGTCGGCCACACGTGACATGGTCTCGCGCAGGTGCTCCCGCACCGGCAGCTGATTGCCGTCACTGTTCACGATGATGCGCGCGTCGAGCCCGTAGCGGGCGGCGCGCCACTTGTTCTCACGCACGAACCAAGGCTGGATCGACGGCAGCTCGCGCCCCGCGTCCAGCTCACGCGAGAAGTGCTCTACGAGCACCTGAACGAGGGACGCGACGGCGGCGAGCTCCGGCAGGGACGACATGCCGTCGCAGGCGCGGACTTCGATGGTGCCCCAGCGGGGCGCGGGCCGGATGTCCCAGCGCACTTCGCTCGCATCCGCCATGACGCCGGTGCGCACCATGTCGTCGAGATAGCCCTCGAACTCCTGCCAGGTCTGCAGCGGCCAGGGGAGTCCGGCGGTGGGCAGCTGCTGGAAGACGAGGGAGCGGTTCGAGGCGTAGCCGGTGCGTTCGCCGGCCCAGAAGGGGCTCGATGCCGACAGAGCCTGGAGGTGGGGCAGGTAGACCGCCAGAGCGTTGATGATCGGGAAGACCTTGTCGACGTCCTCGACCCCGACATGCACGTGGATCCCCCAGATCATCATGTTGCGACCCCACCACTGGGTGCGCTCGATGAGCTTGAGGTAGCGCGTCTTTTCTGTCACCTGCTGGTCGTACCACTGCGCGAACGGGTGGCTTCCCGCGCAGAGCAGCTCGACCTCCATCGGGTTGGTGACCGTGCGGATCGCGGCGATCGCATCGGCGATGTCATCGACGGCCGCCGCGACCGTGCCGCCGATGCCGCTGGTGACTTCGACGGTGTTCGTGAGGAGTTCGCCGGTCACCGTGTACCGCTCCAGGGCGGTCTGCTCCTCGAGTGCTTCGATCACCTCCGGTGCGCGGGGCACCAGGTCTCCGGTTTCGCCGTCGGCGAGCATGAGCTCCCACTCGAGACCGACCGAAGAGCGCGCGGATGTCGCGAAGGGCACCGTCATCCGCACAGTTTGGCACGGGGATGCCGCCGCCCCGCGGATTCGCGCGGTCGCGGGCGCAACCGCACGTCATGAATCGGCCGTTCCGTGAGTCGCTCGCGGATCTGGTGGGCGGGTGTTCGCAGGACCGCCTGCGATGTGGGAGAATTGTGGGTCGGACGTGATGCTCGACCCTCTATCCAGCATCGTCGTCCTCCCTTTGAGCTTCCGCCGGGTGTGCACCCCACTCCCCAGGCGACCGGTTCGTCTCACTTCACACAATTCAGGAGAATCGTGGCTGTAAAGATTCGTCTCAAGCGCCTGGGCAAGATCCGCGCGCCGTATTACCGCATCGTCGTCGCCGACTCGCGCACCAAGCGCGACGGCCGCGTCATCGAAGAGATCGGCAAGTACCACCCCACCGAGGAGCCCTCGTTCATCGAGGTCGACTCCGACCGCGCGCAGTACTGGCTCAGCGTCGGAGCGCAGCCGACCGAGCAGGTCACCGCGCTGCTGAAGCTCACCGGCGACTGGGGCAGGTTCAAGGGCGACGCCGACGCCGTCTCGACCGTCAAGGTCAAGGAGCCCAAGGCTCCGTTCGAGATCGACTCGAGCAAGAAGGTCGTCATCAAGCCCAAGGCTGAGAAGAAGGCTGAAGAGCCCGCAGCCGAGGCGTCGACCGAGGCCGCAACCGGCGGCGCTGAGCCCGTCGAAGCGTAGTCGTGGTACTGGCCGCTGCGCTCGAGCACGTCGTCAAGGGGATCGTGGATCACCCGGACGACGTGTCCATCCGCTCTTCGACGTCTCCGCGCGGTGATGTCCTCGAGGTTCACGTGCACCCGGATGATCGTGGTCGCGTGATCGGGCGCGGCGGGCGCACGGCGAAAGCCCTGCGCACCCTCATCACGGCACTCGCAGACGGCCGGCGCGTTCGCGTCGACGTCGCGGACGACTGACGTGACCGGTCCCGAAAAGTCCGAAGCGGCACGCCCGCCGAAATCAGCCAAGACGCAGCTGCGCGTCGGCCGGCTCGTCAAGGCGCATGGCCTCAAGGGCGCACTCAAGCTCGAGCTCTACACGGACGACCCCGAGGGTCGCTTCACTCCCGGTGCGTCGTTCACCCTGCAGGTGCCGGAGTCGTCGCCGTGGCACGGCAAGCCCCTTACCGTGCGCGAGTTCCGCTGGATGAACAGTCACCCCGTCGCCTTCTTCGAAGGTGTTGATGACCGCTCGGCCGCCGAGGAGCTGGTCCGGGCGATCCTGTGGGTCGATCAGGACCCCGAGGACATCCCCACCGAAGACGACGCGTGGTACGACCACCAGCTGGTCGGTCTGGACGTCGTCCGCGAGGGCGAGGTCGTCGGCCGCGTCGTCCGCGTCGAGCACTTCCCCGCGCAGGACCTGCTGATCGTGCGCGTCGTCGGTGATCGAGAGGTCCTCGTCCCCTTCGTGAAGGCTCTCGTCCCCGAGGTGGACGTCGCAGGCGGACGCGTTCTCGTGACTCCGCCGCCCGGTCTCTTCGAGGAGCTGCCTGCCGACGACGGCGACGAGGACGGATCAGGGGAAGAGGCGGATGCCGAAGCCTCGGCATCCGGATCCGCACCGCGCACCGGCGAGGACGATCCCGCGGAGGGCTGACGTGCGCATCGACGTCGTCTCGATCTTCCCGGCGTTCTTCGACGTGCTCGAAGTGTCGCTGCTGGGCAAGGCGCGCGGCAGCGGACTGCTCGACGTCCGCGTGCACGACCTGCGCGACTGGGCGCACGACCGGCATCGCACGGTCGATGACACCCCCTACGGCGGCGGTGCCGGTATGGTCATGAAGCCCGAGCCGTGGGGCGAGGCCCTTGATGCCATCGCTGCCGACGCGCCGTCCCGTCCGGTGTTCCTCTTCCCGTCCCCGGCCGGCGAAGTCTTCACCCAGGCCACGGCGCGCGAGCTGGCCGGGCGCGAGCACCTCGTGTTCGGCTGCGGCCGTTACGAGGGGATCGATGAGCGCGTCTACACGCACGCGGCGTCCCTCGGCGATGTGCGCCTGGTCAGTCTCGGCGACTATGTGCTGAACGGGGGCGAGGTGGCCGCAATGGCGATGATCGAGGCGATCGGCCGGTTGATCCCGGGTGTCGTCGGCAATCCCGAGAGCCTCGTCGAGGAGTCGCACGAGGATGGGCTGCTCGAATACCCGTCGTACACCAAGCCCGCGCAGTGGCGCGGGCTCGAGGTGCCGCCGATCCTGCTGAGCGGGCATCACGGCGCGATCGCGGCGTGGCGTCGCGAACAGCAGGTCGCGCGTACGCGCGATCGGCGTCCGGACCTGCTCATGAGCGACGAGGCATCTTAGCGGACCGCTTCGCCCGTCCCGGGCCCCACTAATCTGGGATTCCCGGTCGATCGCGAAGGATCGGCCTCGTGATGGAGGCGATGTGCAGACCTGGCCCGGATCGAGCTATCCGCTCGGCGCGACCTTCGACGGCAACGGAACGAATTTCGCCCTCTTCAGCGAGGGAGCCGAGCGCGTCCAGCTGTGCCTCTTCGGAGATCGCGGGAAGGAGACGCGTGTCGACATGGTCGATGTCGATGCCTACGTCTGGCACGCGTACCTCCCCCAGGTGCGCCCCGGCCAGCGATACGGCTATCGGGTGCACGGTCCGAACAACCCGGCGACCGGTGCGCGTTTCAACCCGCGCAAGCTGCTTCTCGACCCTTACGCCAAGGCAGTGGACGGCCAGGTCGAGTGGAGTCAGGCGGTCTTCGGCTACGACTTCGGCGCTCCCGACTCGGTGAACAACGACGACTCCGCGCCGGCCATGATGAAGGGCGTGGTCGTCAACCCCTACTTCGACTGGGCCGGTGACCGCCTGCCGAAGACGCCGTACTCCGAGTCCTTCATCTACGAAGCGCACGTGAAGGGTCTGACGCAGCGGCACCCGGACATCCCCGAGGACATCCGTGGCACCTACAGCGCAGTCGCGCATCCCGTGATCATCGAGCACCTCAAGAAGCTCGGGGTGACGGCCATCGAGCTGATGCCCGTGCATCAGTTCGTCAATGACTCGACGCTTCAGGAGAAGGGCCTGTCCAACTACTGGGGTTACAACACCATCTCCTTCTTCGCACCGCAGAACACCTACGCGTCGGCCGGCGCGCGCGGCCAGCAGGTCGAGGAGTTCAAGGGAATGGTCCGGACGCTCCATGCGGCCGGCATCGAGGTCATCCTCGACGTGGTGTACAACCACACCGCCGAGGGCAACCATCTGGGTCCGACGCTCTCGATGCGCGGAATCGACAACGCCGCCTACTACCGCCTCGAGGACGACGACAAGCGCTACTACACCGACTACACCGGCACGGGCAACAGCCTCAACGCCGGCAATCCCCACGCCCTGCAGCTGATCATGGATTCACTGCGGTACTGGGTGCTGGAGATGCACGTCGACGGCTTCCGATTCGACCTGGCCTCCGCGCTGGCCCGAGAGTTCTACGACGTCGACCGGCTGGCGACGTTCTTCGAACTCGTGCAGCAGGACCCGGTGGTCTCGCAGGTCAAACTCATCGCCGAGCCGTGGGACGTCGGCCCCGGCGGCTACCAGGTGGGCAACTTCCCGCCGCAGTGGACGGAGTGGAACGGCAAGTACCGCGACACCGTTCGCGACTTCTGGCGCGGTGAGCCGCAGGCCCTCGGCGAGTTCGCCTCGCGCCTGACCGGTTCGGCCGACCTGTACGAGCACTCCGGCCGCCGGCCGGTCGCATCCGTCAACTTCGTCACGGCGCACGACGGCTTCACGCTGCGCGATCTCGTGAGCTACAACGACAAGCACAACGAGGCCAACGGCGAGGACAGCAAGGACGGAGCCGACGACAACCGTTCGATGAACTTCGGTGTCGAGGGTCCGACAGACGATCCTGCCGTCAACACGATTCGGGCGCGACAGCAGCGCAACTTCATCGCGACGCTCCTGCTGTCGCAGGGTGTGCCGATGCTGCTTCACGGGGATGAGCTGGGTCGCACTCAGCAGGGCAACAACAACGGCTATGCCCAGGACAACGAGCTCACCTGGGTCGACTGGGACAACGTCGATCACCCGCTCGTCGAGTTCACGGCCGCCCTGGCTCGTCTGCGACGCGATCACCCCACTTTCCGCCGCCGTCGCTTCTTCAACGGGCGTCCGGTGCGGATGGAGGCCGGCCAGCGCCGCCGCGACATCGCCTGGCTTCGCCCGGACGGCTCCCTGATGCAGCCCGAGGATTGGGACTCGGGATTCGGGCGCTCCGTCGGGGTCTTCCTCAACGGTCGCGGCATCCGTGAGCGCGATCGCCGCGGCGAGCCGATCGTCGACCAGCACTTCATCGTCCTGTTCAACGCCGGTGACGACGTCATCGACTTCCACATCCCGCTGATCGATGACAGCCCCAAGTGGAACGTGCTGATCGACACAGCCGGCGAGATGGCCGACAGCGAACCCCTCGAGCCCGGTGACACGGTGCGCCTGAAGGGGAAGTCGCTGATGGTCCTCTCCGAGCACGGTCTGGTCGAGCCGGAGGTCGACCATTCGGTCGCCGCCTCGCTCGCCGCGCAGACCGACACCACAATGCCGGGGCAGTCGCCGAAGGCCGAGCTGGAGCACTGATCATGACCGCGCGTCCGAGATCGACGTATCGCCTTCAGATCCGGCGGGAATTCGATCTGGATGCTGCGGCAGACGTCACCGGATATCTCGGCGCCCTCGGGGTGTCGTGGGCGTATCTCTCGCCTCTCTTGAAGGCCACGGACGGCTCGGCTCACGGCTACGACGTCGTCGATCCCTCGCAGGTCGATCCGACTCGGGGCGGTGCCGAGGGCCTCGCCCGGTTCGCCGCCGCCGCGCGCGCCGAAGGACTCGGCATCCTGATCGACACCGTCCCGAACCACATGGGCATCTCACACCCGTCCCAGAACCCCTGGTGGTGGGACGTCCTGACCCGCGGGCGCGATTCACGCTACGCCGAGGCGTTCGACATCGACTGGGACCTCGGCGGCGGCAGGGTGCGCGTGCCGATCCTCGGCGCGAGCATCGACGAGGTCATCGCCGACGGGCGGGTCACGATCGACCCGGATGCGACCGATCTCGCCCCGCACGGCGTAGTGCGGTTCTACGACGAGCATGTCCTGCCGCTGGCCACCGACTCGATCCCGGTCCCCGTAGGAGGAGCAGGCGGCGCGGCGCTCGACGACCCGCGCCTGATCGGGCAGATCCTCGCTCAGCAGCACTGGGAGGCGATCTTCTGGCGCCGCGAGGCGGCGGAGCTGAACTACCGGCGGTTCTTCGCGGTGACCACGCTGGCCGGCGTGCGTGTGGAGATCCCCTGGGTGTTCGACGAGAGCCATGTGGAGGTGCTTCGCTGGATGCGCGAGGGGCTCGCTGATGGACTGCGCATCGATCACCCGGACGGCCTGGTGGACCCGGGCGGCTACCTCGAGCAGCTGTCGGAGGCGACCGACGGGGCGTACGTGCTGGTCGAGAAGATCCTCGAGCACGGTGAGGCGCTGCCGGCATGGTGGCAGACCGACGGCACCACGGGGTACGACGCCCTCGCGGAGATCGACCGGGTGCTGATCGACCCCTCGGGCGAGGACGAGCTGGCCGCGCTGGACGATCTGCTGCGTGGCGGCGAGACGTCGGCCTACCGCGACCTCATCCACGAGACGAAGCGGATGATCACCGACACGATCCAGCAGGCCGAGATCGCGCGGCTCGTGCGCGGCCTCCCGCAGCCCGTGCGCACGGAGGTCGCGGTCGATGTCGCCGCCGATGCGCTGGCCGAGCTTCTCACGTGCTTCCTCGTGTACCGCTCGTACCTGCCGGCGGGTCGGTCGCACCTCGACCAGGCCGCGGAGGAGGCATCGGAAAGGCGCCCCGACCTGGCAGCCGCGATCGCCTCGCTGGTGCCGGTGCTCGCCGATCCTGCCCAGGAAGTCGCACGCCGGTTCCAGCAGACGACCGGCCCGGTGATGGCCAAGGGCGTCGAGGACACCGCCTTCTACCGGTGGACGCGGCTCGGCTCGCTCACGGAGGTGGGCGGGGACCCGTCGGTCTTCGCCCTGTCGGTCGAGGGTTTCCACCGGAGCAATGCCCTGCGGCAGGCCTCGTGGCCGCACTCGATGACCACCCTGTCCACGCACGACACCAAGCGCGGGGAGGACGTCCGTGCGCGGCTCGATGTGCTGGCCGAGGTGCCCGACCGGTGGGCAGCGGTTCTCCGAGATCTCCGCTCGCACGCCTCCACGGGGCACGGTCCCTTCGACAGCCTGCTGTACCAGGCGGTGACCGGCAGCTGGCCCGCCTCGCGCGAGCGGCTGCACGCCTACGCCGAGAAGGCGTCTCGCGAGGCCGCCGAAACCACCGGGTGGTGGGACCCCGATGCGGCCTTCGAGACCCGCATGCACGCGACCGTGGACGCCGTCTTCGACGACCGGGCCGTGCACGCGCTCCTCGCGGACTTCGTGGCGGAGATCGCCCCCGCGGGGTGGTCCAACTCGCTCGCTGCGAAGATCCTGCAGCTCACCGGCCCCGGCATCCCCGATGTCTACCAGGGCTCCGAGCTGTGGGAGACCTCGCTGGTCGACCCGGACAACCGCAGAGCCGTCGACTTCGACGAGCGACGCCGGATGCTGAAGGCCCTCGACGCGGGATTCGCACGCGGCGACCTGCCGCCTGTGGGCGCGTCGGGGCGGGCGAAGCTGCTCGTCACCTCGCGGGCGCTGCGGCTGCGACGCGACCGGCCCGAGCTGTTCACGCGCTACACGCCGATGACGGTCGTGGGCGCGGCATCCGATCATGCGGTCGCGTTCGATCGCGGCGGCGCGCTCACCGTCGCCACGCGCCTGCCCGTCGGGCTGGCGCGGCGCGGGGGATGGGGCGAGACCGTTCTGCTGCGCCGCGCCGGACCGACGACGGATGCCGTCACCGGCCGCGTCTTCGAGGGATCCTCGATCCGTCTCGACGAGCTCCTGACCACCTACCCGGTCGCGCTACTGATTCCGACGACTCCGGACGGCGGGACCTCCGGATGATCGAGGTCTGGGCGCCTCGGCGCGAGAAGGTCCAGCTGCATCGCCCGGGATGTGCACCCGTGCCGCTCGAACCTCGAGGCGGCGGGTGGTTCGAGGCTCCGGTGGAGCTGGCTGACGGAGACGAGTACGGTTTCATCCTCGACGGCGCCCCGGCGGTGCGTCCCGATCCGCGTTCCCGCCGCCAGCCGCGCGGGGTGCACGAGCCGAGCGCGTGGTTCGACCACACCGCGCACGCCTGGCAGGACGGCGCGTGGACCGGCCGACAGCTCGCCGGGTCGATAGTGTACGAACTGCACATCGGCACCTTCACCCGGACCGGCACACTCGACTCCGCGATCGATCGACTGGACCACCTCGTCGACCTCGGCGTGGGCTTCGTGGAGCTGCTCCCGGTCAACGCGTTCAACGGCACGCACAACTGGGGGTACGACGGCGTCCTCTGGTACGCCGTGCACGAGGGCTACGGCGGACCCGCCGCGTACCAGCGGTTCGTCGACGCGTGCCACCAGCGAGGACTCGGCGTCATCCAGGACGTGGTGCACAACCACCTCGGACCCAGCGGCAACTACCTGCCGGAGTTCGGCCCGTACCTCCGCGACGTCGAGCGCAACACCTGGGGCTCGTCCATCGACCTCGATGAGGCCGAGGTACGCCGGTACATCGTCGAGAACGCCCTCATGTGGATGCGGGACTATCACGTCGACGGTCTTCGGCTGGATGCCGTGCATGCGCTCAAGGATTCCTCGGAACGGCACATCCTCCGCGAGCTCGCCGAGGAGACCGACGCGCTCAGCGCCCATCTCCGACGCCCGCTGACCCTCATCGCCGAATCGGATCTGAACGACGCGACTCTGATCGCCGCGCGGGAGGCCGAGGGCTACGGGCTCGCCGCCCAGTGGAGCGACGACTACCATCACGCCCTCCACGTCGCGGTGTCCGGCGAGACGAGCGGGTATTACGCGGACTTCGCGCCCCTGTCGGCACTGGTCAAGGTCTCGACCGCAGGATTCTTCCACGACGGTTCCTGGTCATCGTTCCGCGGGCGCCCGCATGGGAAGCCGATCGACCCGCGCATCCCCACCCCCCGCCTCGTGACCTTCAGCCAAGACCACGACCAGATCGGCAACCGCGCCGCCGGCGATCGACTGTCTCAGAGCCTCGACGCGGGAGGCCTGGCGATCGCGGCGGTGCTGACGGTGCTCTCCCCGTTCACGCCGATGCTCTTCATGGGCGAGGAGTGGGCGGCCTCCACGCCATGGCAGTTCTTCACCTCGCACCCCGAACCCGAGCTCGGGAGCGCGACGGCCGAGGGGCGCATCGCGGAGTTCGCCGCGATGGGGTGGGACAGATCGGTGGTTCCCGATCCGCAGGACCCCGAGACGTTCCGCCGCTCCACGCTCGACTGGGCCGAAAAGGGGGACGGAATGCACGCCCGGACCCTGGCTCTCTACCGCGAGCTGATCGCGCTTCGCCGCGGCGTCCCCGACCTCGCGGATCCGGCATTCGGATCGCTGCACGCCGAAGCCGATGAGCAGGCGCGCTCGTTCCGCCTGCAGCGCGGTGACACGGAGATCCTCGTGAACTTCGCTGCGGCATCCATCACGCTGTCCGTGCCGCCCACGGCACGCGTGCTCCTGTCGACCGACGACGCCTGCGCGGTGGAGCGCGGCCGTGCCGTGCTGCCTGGGCGCGCCGCGATCGTGATCACGCGCGGGGAACGCGGCTGATCAGCGCTCGTCGTCCTCGATGACGTTCAGACGGTAGCCGCGCTTGACGACGGTCTTGATCAGGTCGGGCACCCCGATCGTCTCGCGCAGGCGCGCCACCGCGACCTCGACGGCGTGCGTGTTCGAGACCGAGCGGGGCAGTGCGCCCTGAAGCTCTTCGCGCGAGACGGTGCCGCCGTTCGCGTCGACGAGGGTCGCGAGGATGTCCAGGCCGACGCGGGAGACGGGGATGTGCCGGCCGTCCAGGACGACGCCCGCACTGCGCAGTTCGAGCCGGCCGGCGACCGTCTCGATGCCCGGTGCCTGCCCGCCGCCGAAGTAGGTGACGACCGCTCGCACGAGCGAGCCCAGCCGGCCGCGATCGGGGATGAGCGGCTCGAATCCGGCCTCGCGCAGCGGTCCTGCGGTGATCGGCCCCACCGCCGCCATCAGCAGGCGGCCCGCCGCGGCATGCGCGCGCATCGCGGGAAGCACCTGCAGGATCTCCGCCGACCCCAGCCACTCCTGAGCTCCGGGCGCCGACGTGAACAGGATCGCGTCGTACTCGCCGGCCGACGCCGCGATCACGGATCTGCGGACGACGGCGAGATCGGGCGGAGGCCCCCAGCGGTAGATGGTCAGGCTCACGACGTCCGCGCCGGCCGCCTCGAAAGCCTCGTCGAGCCCGTCCGCTCCGGAGCCGTGGTGCTGCACCGCGATGCGCCTGCCGGACACGCCCTCGGCGAGGAGGAACTCCTCCAGCTCGGCGGCCGTCTCCGACTCAGCGACCCAGTCCGCCGACAGCCCGGCCTGCTGGATCGCGCCGCGCGCCTTGGGACCCCGCGCGACGATCTGGGCGGGCCGGACGGCGGCCAGGAACTCCTCGAGCAGACCGGCTTCATCGACGGCTTCGATCCACCCGCGGAACCCCACTCCGGTGGTCACGACCACGATGTCGGGTGGCTCGGCGATCAGCAGTCTGGATCGCGCGATGAGCTCCTCGTCATCGATGTGAGGCACGATCGTCAACGCGGGCGCCAGCCGGACGGCGGCACCGTGCCGCTCCAGGGCGGCAGTGAGCTCTCCCGACCGACGATCGACCGGCAACAGGATCGTGCAGCCCGCCAGCGCAGCCGAGATCACGGGTGCGGGGCGTTCCGCAACCGCGTCGGGATCAGTGGAACCTGCGATGATCACAGGGTAGTGTCACCGGCCGCATTCGACATCAGCACCGGCATCAGCAGGTCTGCGGCCGCGACGTGACCGAACACCATCACCGCGGGGTTGCGCACGCCGGCGGCTGCCGCCGCAGCGTCGACGGTCTCGAGCGTGGCGTGCGTCGTGCGCTGAGAATCGGTGTGCCCGCTCTCGACGATCGCGACCGGCAGGTCGGCGCGTGCTCCAGCACCCAGCGCCGCGGTGGCGAATGCCTTCAGAGCGCTCACACCCATCAGCACGATGGTCGTCGTCTGCGGATCGCGCAGCGCAGCGAGGGTGGCCTCGGTAGGCGCATCCTGCCCGTTGACGACGTGCAGCGCGGCGGCGGTGCCTCGGTGCGTGACCGGGATGCCGGCGGCCTGCGGCACCGAGACGACGCTGGTGAGCCCGGGGACGACGTCGACCGGCACGCCGGCGGCGAGGCACGCGGCGAGTTCCTCGCCTCCGCGGCCGTACACGAAGGGGTCACCGCCCTTGAGGCGCACGACACGGAGGCCGCGTCGGGCGCGGTCGATCAGGATCTCGTTGATCGCGTCTTGGGGCACGGGGTGATGCTGGGGGCGCTTGCCGACGTCGATCACCTCGACGTCGGGGGCGATCTCGGCGATCACGCCGGTCGGACCGAGGCGATCGGCCACCACGACGTCCGCCTCCGCGAGGAGGCGTCGCCCGCGCACTGTGATCAGGTCGACCGGGCCGGGGCCGCCGCCGACGAGATGCACGTGCCCGACGGCCGTCGGGCGGCGGCGTCGCAGCGGCAACTCCCCATCGCGGAGCTTCTCCGCGATCGCATCCCGCAGCAGCCTGGTGCGACCCGGGTCGACGCCGGCGTCTGAGACGACGCCGACGATGCTGTCGCCCGAGCGCGTCTCGGCGGCCAGGCGCGCCGAGCCGTGGCTCCCGGCCCCCGCGTTGATGCAGAGGATGCGGCGCCGCTCGCACAGTGCCGCGACGTCGGCATCCACCCGGGGATCGCCCGTGGCGGTGTGCACGAGCCAGGCGTCGTCCAGGTCGGCGGGCACGACCGCACGCGTCCGCCACTCGAGCTCGTGGTCGCCGACGAGCCGGGCGGTGGCGGCGCCGAGCTCGGGAGCCACGACGCGGATGACTGCGCCGTCGAGCAGGAAGCGGCGGATGCGGCGTGCCGCCACCTCGCCACCCCCCACCAGAACGACCTGCCGCCCCGTCAGCGAGATGCCCATCATCGTCGTCATGCCGTCGCCTTCCATTTGATGAACACGTCGCCGTTCGCGTCCACGGCGACGGGCCAGACCTGCAGCGCGTGCTCGTCCTTGCCCTGCGTCTCCAGACACGCGCCGGTGCGCAGGTCGAACACCTGCTTGTACATGGGCGAGGCGACGGTCGGGGCGTCCCCGCGGGTACCGACGATGCCGCGTGACATCACATGCGCGCCGCTGTAGGGGTCGAGCTGCTGGACCGCATGGATGCGATCGTCGTGCGTGCGGAAGAGGGCCACCTGCTGGCCGTCGATGAGCGCGGCCAGGCCCCGCTCGCGCTCGAGGTCGCCGATCGTGCACAGTCGCACCCAGACGGCGAGCGGGCGACGAGGGGGATCGGTCGGCGACTCCCGCGGGCGAGCCGCGGTCGCCAGCAGATTCTGCAACGCGGTCATCGGCGGACCGCCAGCGTGGTGCCCGCGATCAGGACGCGGGGGTTCTCTCGGTCCTCGGCCGTCGCCGGTCGAACCTGACCGCGCTCCGACGTGTAGGCGAGCGAGGGATCCGGTGTGGTGGGCGCATTGACGAAGGACGCGAACCGGCGCAGCTTCTCGGGGTCTTCCAGCGTCGCCTTCCACTCGTCCTCGTACGCGTCGACGTGCGCCGCCATCGCCGCGTCGAGGTCTTCGGCGATGCCGAGGCTGTCCTCGATGATCACGGCGCGCAGGGCGTCCACGCCGCCCTCCATCTCCTCGAACCACGGCGCGGTCCGCTGGAGCCGGTCGGCGGTGCGGATGTAGTACATCAGGAAGCGGTCGATGGCCTGCAGGAGCGCGGCGTCGTCGAGACCCTCGGCGAAGAGCACCGCGTGCCGGGGCGTGAAGCCGCCGTTGCCGCCGACATACATGTTCCATCCGGCTTCGGTGGCGATCACGCCGACGTCCTTGCCGCGCGCCTCGGCGCACTCGCGCGCGCAGCCCGAGACGCCCAGCTTGATCTTGTGCGGGGAGCGCAGACCGCGGTAGCGCAGCTCGAGCTGGACGGCCATGCCGACCGAGTCCTGCACGCCGTACCGGCACCACGTCGACCCGACGCACGACTTCACGGTGCGCAGCGACTTGCCGTACGCGTGGCCCGATTCGAAGCCGGCGTCGACGAGGCGCTTCCAGATCTCGGGAAGCTGCTCGAGGCGCGCGCCGAACATGTCGATGCGCTGCCCGCCGGTGATCTTCGTGTAGAGGCCGAAGTCCTTCGCGACCTGCCCGATGACCAGCAGTCCCTCCGGGGTGATCTCTCCGCCGGCGATCCGCGGGACGACCGAGTAGCTGCCGTCCTTCTGGATGTTGGCCATGACGTGGTCGTTGGTGTCCTGCAGCGTCGCGTTCTCGCCGTCCAGGACGTGTCCGTGGCCGAGGGACGAGAGGATGCTGGCCAGAACGGGCTTGCAGATGTCGCAGCCGCGTCCGGTGCCGAAGCGTTCGATGATCGCGCTGAAGGTGCGCAGGCCCGACACGCGCACGGCATCGAAGAGCTGCGCTCGGGAATGCGTGAAGTGCTCGCAGAGCGCGGTGCTGAGGCTCGCGCCGCTGCGCGCGAGCTCGGTGCCGACGAGCTTCTTCA
>DASQLG010000071.1:0-8397 GCA_035630115.1 Microbacterium sp.
CAAGACGACCCTCGTCGACGCCATGCTGCGCCAGACGGGCTCCTTCGGCTCGCACGAGCACATGGAGGAGCGCGCCATGGACTCGAACGACCTGGAGCGTGAGAAGGGCATCACGATCCTCGCCAAGAACACGGCGATCACATACTCCGGTCTCCATGCGACCGACGGCCCCGTCACCATCAACGTCATCGACACCCCTGGGCACGCCGACTTCGGCGGCGAGGTAGAGCGCGGTCTGTCGATGGTCGACGGCGTCGTGCTCCTGGTCGACGCGAGCGAGGGCCCGCTTCCTCAGACGCGCTTCGTGCTGCGCAAGGCGCTCGAAGCGAAGCTGCCTGTCATCCTCCTCGTGAACAAGACCGACCGCCCCGACGCCCGCATCGCCGAGGTCGAGGAAGAGGCGCACGACCTCCTGCTGGGCCTTGCGAGCGACCTCGTCGACGACGTGCCCGACCTCGACGTCGACGCACTCCTGGATGTGCCGGTCGTCTACGCGAGCGGTCGCGCCGGCGCGGCATCCCGCACTCGTCCGGAGAACGGCAGCCTGCCCGACAACGACGACCTCGAGCCGCTGTTCGAGGCGATCCTCCAGCACGTCCCCGCGCCGTCGTACGACGACGAGGCGCCGCTGCAGGCGTGGGTGACGAACCTCGACTCGAGCCCGTTCCTCGGCCGCCTCGCGCTGCTGCGCGTGTTCAACGGCACGCTGAAGAAGGGTCAGACGGTCGCCTGGGTGCGCGCCGACGGCACGGTCAGCAGTGCCCGCATCACCGAGCTGCTCAAGACCCGCGCACTCGAGCGGTACCCCGCCGAGAGCGCGGCACCCGGCGACATCGTCGCGATCGCGGGCTTCTCCGACATCACGATCGGCGAGACGATCGCCGACCCCGACGATGTCCGCCCGCTGCCGCAGATCCACGTCGACGACCCCGCCATCTCGATGACCATCGGCACGAACACCAGCCCGCTCGTCGGCAAGGTCAAGGGCCACAAGCTGACCGCCCGCATGGTCAAGGACCGCCTCGACCGCGAACTGGTCGGCAACGTCTCGCTCAAGGTCGTCGACATCGGCCGACCGGATGCCTGGGAGGTGCAGGGTCGCGGTGAGCTCGCCCTGGCGATCCTCGTCGAGAACATGCGCCGCGAGGGCTTCGAGCTCACGGTGGGCAAGCCGCAGGTGGTCACCAAGAAGGTCGACGGCAAGACGTACGAGCCGTTCGAGCACCTGACGATCGATGCGCCGGAGGAGTACCTCGGCGCGATCACGCAGCTGCTCGCTGCCCGCAAGGGCCGCATGGACAACATGACCAACCACGGCACCGGATGGGTTCGCATGGAGTTCATCGTGCCCTCTCGTGGCCTCATCGGGTTCCGCACCGAGTTCCTCACCACGACCCGCGGCACCGGCATCGCGAACGCGATCTCGCACGGCTACGAGCCGTGGGCCGGCCACATCGTCTCGCGCCAGAACGGCTCGATCGTCGCCGATCGCTCCGGTGTGGTCACCCCGTTCGCGATCATCGCCCTCCAGGAGCGGATGTCGTTCTTCGTGCAGCCGACCCAAGAGGTCTACGAGGGCATGGTCGTCGGCGAGAACTCGCGCAACGACGACATGGACGTGAACATCACCAAGGAGAAGAAGCTGACGAACATGCGTCAGTCCACCTCCGACACGTTCGAGTCGATGACGCCCCCGCGCCAGCTCTCGCTGGAGGAGAGCCTCGAGTTCGCGCGCGACGACGAGTGCGTCGAGGTGACTCCCGAGATCGTGCGCATCCGCAAGGTGAATCTCGATCAGACCGAGCGCGCCCGCGCGACGTCGCGTCTGAAGCGCCAGGACGCCGGCGTCTGACCGAGACTGCTGCCGGGCCACGGATGCCGCGGCGGCACGTTTCGAGGGGCTGACCCCGTCGGTAGGCTCGGGCGGGTGACTGCCGAGCACCCGACCGAGGACGCCGAGAGTCGGCGCGCCTGGCGGCAGGGTCTCAGCGTTGCGCTGGCGACGAGCGCGTACGGCGTGTCGTTCGGTGCCCTCGCGGTGGCGGCCGGCCTGGACATCTGGCAGACCTGCGTCATGAGCCTGGTGATGTTCACCGGCGGATCGCAGTTCGCCTTCGTCGGCGTGATCGCCGCGGGCGGGCTGCCGGCTGCTCCCGCGGCGATCGCCTCGGCATCCCTCCTGGGCGTGCGCAACATCGCCTATGGAATGCGGATGTCGCCGGTGATCGGCACCGGATTCTGGCGGCGCGCGGCCGCTGCCCAGTTCACGATCGACGAATCCACCGCCGTCTCGCTCGCGCAGACCACCCGCCGTGCGCGCTCACTCGGGTTCTGGGTCACCGGCATCGCGATCTACGTCGGCTGGAACCTGTCGACCCTCGCGGGAGCCCTGCTGGGCGATGTGCTCGGCGATCCACGCGCGTACGGACTGGATGCCGCGGCCGCGGCCGCCTTCCTCGCCCTGCTGTGGCCGCGGCTGCGGCATCGCCAGGCGATCGCCGTCGGGATCGCCGCGGCCGTCGTGGCGACGATGCTCACACCCTCGCTGATGCCCGGGATCCCGGTGCTCGTCGCGGCCGGCGTGGCGATCCTCGTCGGCTGGTTCAACTGGCTCGGCGCGGGCGACGTGCCGCCCGATGAGCCCGAAGACGTCGCAGAGAGGGTGGGGCTGCCATGACGGGGTGTTCGAAGTGACGCTGTGGAACGCGCTGCTCGTCGCGTCCATCATCTGCGTCGCGCTGAAGACGCTCGGCTATCTCATCCCGCAGCGCTTCCTCGAGGCGCCGCGACCGGCGCGCATCGCCGACCTTCTGACCGTCGCCCTCCTGTCCGCCCTGGTCGCCGTGCAGACGCTCGGCGACGGCCAGGCGATCGTGCTGGATGCGCGCATTCCCGCAATCCTGGTCGCCGCGGGGCTGCTGCTCCTGCGCGCTCCGTTCCTGGTGGTGGTCGTCGCGGCTGCGCTCACCGCGGGGCTGCTGCGGCTGTGGGGCTGGGCAGCGTAAGGGCGCATAGGCTTGCCCGCGTGAACACCGATGATCCGTCTGGGGCTCCGCCCCCCGCGCCCGGTTTGCGAACCCGCGTCCCCCGCATCGCGACCTGGATCGTGGCGTTCATCGTGGGAGCGGTCTACGGCCTGGCCGGGACGATCGCGCACGCGTATGTGATCGGCTGGTTCCCCCTCGGACTCCTGCTCGCGATCATCGGGAGCGCGGCTCTGCTGGCAGCGGTGCGGCTGCTGACATCCGACAGATGGGCGGCGCTGGCCACCGGAGCGGGGATGATCGTCGCCACGCTCGTGTTCTCCGGTCGCGGTCCGGGCGGCTCCGTCATCGTGCCGCAGACCGAATTGGCGATCGCATGGACGATCGCCGTCCCGGTCCTCGTCGTGATCGCGGTGGCCTGGCCGAACCGGTTCCGGCCCGTCGAGGCCGACGCGGTGCCTCGGGGCGAATTAGACTGAGCCCGTGACGTATGTGATCGCTCTCCCGTGCGTAGACGTGAAAGATCGTGCCTGCATCGACGAATGTCCGGTCGACTGCATCTACGAGGGTGACCGGATGCTGTACATCCACCCCGACGAGTGCGTCGACTGCGGGGCGTGCGAGCCGGTCTGCCCGGTCGAGGCGATCTACTACGAGGACGACCTCCCCGACGAGTGGCAGGACTACTACAAGGCGAACGTCGAGTGGTTCGAGGACGTCGGATCGCCGGGAGGCGCGGCGAAGGTCGGCGTGATCCATAAGGACCATCCGGTCATCGACGCGCTGCCGCCCCAGGCTCCGTAGCCCCGACATGGGCGTCGCCGATCTCGCCGACTATCCCTGGGATGCCGTCGCGCCGTACGCCGAGCGCGCACGAACCCACCCGGACGGCCTCGTCGACCTCTCGATCGGGTCGCCGGTCGATCCGACACCCCCTGTCGTCGCGCGTGCTCTCGCCGACGCGACAGACGCGCACGCCTACCCTCAGACCGTCGGCACGCCCGCGCTGCGGGAGGCGATCGCGGGCTGGTACGCCCGCCGTCGCGCCGTGCCGGGCCTGGACCCGCACCACGTGCTGCCGACGATCGGCTCGAAGGAGCTGGTCGCGCTCCTGCCGCTTCTGCTGGATCTCGGTCCCGGCGATGTCGTCGTGCACCCGCGCGCGGCCTATCCCACGTACGAGGTCGGCGCGCGGCTCGTCGGCGCGACACCGGTCGCATCCGACGACCCCTCGACCTGGCCCGTAGGCACGAAGCTGATCTGGCTCAACTCGCCCGGCAATCCCGACGGCAGGGTTCTGGATGCCGACGCGCTGCGCACCGCCGTGACACGGGCACGCGAGCTCGGCGCGGTGATCGCGTCCGACGAGTGCTACGCGGAACTGGGCTGGGACGCGCCGTGGGACGACCAGCCGATTCCCTCCGTCCTCGACCTCCGCGTGACCGGCGGCGACATGCGCGGCATCCTGTCGGTCTATTCGCTCAGCAAGCAGTCGAATCTGGCGGGCTATCGCGCCGCATTCCTCGCGGGGGATCCGGCGATCGTGGCGCGGCTGCTGACCGCGCGCAAGCACCTCGGTCTGATGCTCCCGGCGCCCGTGCAGTCGGCCATGATCGCCGCGCTCGGCGACGACACGCATGTCGCCGCGCAGAAGGAGCGGTACCGCATGCGTCGTCGCGCCCTCAAGCCCGCGCTCGAGTCGGCGGGATTCCGCATCGACCACAGCGAAGCCGGGCTCTATCTGTGGGCCACCGAGGCACGCGACGCGTGGGAGAGCCTCGGCCGTCTCGCCGATCTCGGCATCCTCGCCGGACCCGGCCACTTCTACGGCGAGCACTTCCCGCAGCACATCCGCCTCTCGCTCACCGCGACGGATGAGCGCATCGCCGCCGCGGCGGAGCGGCTGCAGCGCGGCTGACAGTCGGAGGATTCCGCCAGTGTATGCGCCGGCCCTTTGGTCGTGTCCGCAGTATGCCGATGCGCCCATTAGGCTGTAAAAGCGCGGTGGCGCGGCATCCCTCGCCATCACGCCGGCCCTCGGAACTCGCCCCTCGGTGCGATCTGCAGGGCCCTCGAACGCCCGGAACGACCAGGAATCGCGAGGAGGCGCCGTGAGCGACGCAGGCACCCAGCAGGACAAGGCCATCCTCTCGATCGGCGAACGAACAGCGGAATTCCCGGTCCTGCGCGGCATGGACGGCTCGCCGAGCGTCGACGTCTCCACGTTCACCCGGCAGACCGGACACACGACGCTCGACTACGGCTTCGTCAACACCGCCGCGACGAAATCCGCGATCACCTTCATCGACGGAGACCAGGGAATCCTGCGCTACCGCGGGTACCCCATCGAGCAGCTCGCGCAGAACAGCACCTACCTCGAGGTCGCATGGCTCCTGATCTACGGCGAGCTGCCCACCACCGACGAACTCGCGGCGTTCGATGACCGCATCCGTCACCACACTCTGCTGCACGAGGACCTCAAGCGTTTCTTCTCCGCTCTGCCGCACACTGCCCACCCGATGTCGGTGCTCTCGTCCGCGGTGTCGGCGCTTTCGACGTACTACGAGGGCGAGTCGGATCCGCACAACCCGGAGCACGTCGAACTCAACACGATCCGCATGCTCGCAAAGCTTCCGGTCATCGCCGCCTACGCCCATAAGAAGAGCGTCGGCCAGGCGTTCCTCTACCCCGACAACGGGCTGAGCTTCGTCGACAACTTCCTCAAGCTCAACTTCGGTGTGCTGAGCGAGATCTACGAAGTCAGCCCCGTCATGTCGCGGGCGCTCGAGCGGCTGCTCATCCTGCACGAAGATCACGAGCAGAACGCCTCGACCTCGACTGTGCGACTGGTCGGCTCGACCGGCGCCAACCAGTTCTCCTCGATCTCGGCCGGCATCAACGCGCTGTACGGTCCGCTGCACGGCGGAGCGAACGAGGCGGTGCTCGACATGCTGGCACGCATCCGCGACTCCGGCGAGAGCGTCCAGCGCTTCGTCGAGCGGGTCAAGAACAAGGAGGACGGTGTCAAGCTCATGGGCTTCGGCCACCGGGTCTACAAGAACTACGACCCGCGCGCGAAGCTCGTGAAGGAGTCCGCGGACGAGGTGCTGCGAGAGCTCGGCGTGCACGATCCGCTGCTGGATCTCGCGAAGGAGCTCGAGGAGCTCGCGCTGAGCGACGACTACTTCCAGGAGCGCCGGCTGTACCCCAACGTCGACTTCTACACGGGCGTGATCTACAAGGCGATGGGCTTCCCGACGCGGATGTTCACCGTGCTTTTCGCGATCGGTCGGCTGCCCGGGTGGCTCGCGCACTGGCGCGAGATGCAGAGCGACCCGCAGACGAAGATCGGTCGCCCGCAGCAGCTGTACGTCGGCGCCGAGAAGCGCGACTACCCCGGGGCTCGCTGAGTCTTCTTCTCCTCCTTCTCGGCGATGTCCGCCGCGTCGGCTTCTCGATCCTTCTTGCTCTTCTTCGACGCGACCCGCTCGGCGGCATGCTGCTTCTCCAGCTGCTTCGCGTAGTCGGGGACGCTGGCCGTCATGTCGCGCGGCGGCCGCTCGTAGCCGCCCGACGGGGGCCGCTCCGGAACGACGACGTCCTCGCGTTCGACGATCTCGTAGGGAACCTGGGAGAGGATGTGCGCGATCGTGTTGATCCGCCCGCGCCGCTTGTCCTCGTTGTCGACCTCCCACCATCGCGCTTCGGGGATATCGGTGTGCACGAACATCGTGTCCTTCGCGCGCGAGTAATCCTCCCACTTCGTGATGGCCAGCACATCGTTCGGACTGAGCTTCCACCGGCGCATCGGATCATCGGCGCGATCCTTGAAACGGCGCTCCTGCTCGGTGTCCGACACGCTGAACCAGTACTTCAGGAGGATGATCCCGTCTTCGACGAGCATCCGCTCGAAGATCGGGGCCTGGTGGAGGAATCGGTGGTACTCGGTCGGCGTGCAGTAGCCCATCACGTGTTCGACGCCCGCGCGGTTGTACCAGGAGCGGTCCATCAGCACGATCTCGCCCGCGGCGGGCAGATGAGGGACGAACCGCTGGAAGTACCAGCGGGTCTTGTCGCGCTCGCCGGGCGTGCCGAGGGCGACGATCCTGGTGACGCGCGGGTTGAGGTACTCGGCGACCCGCTTGATCGTGGAGCCCTTGCCCGCGGCATCCCGCCCTTCGAAGATCACCACGATGCGCGCCCCGGTGGCCTGCACCCAGGCCTGCATGTCGACGAGCTTCGCCTGCAGCACCATCAGCTCGGATTCGTACAGCGTCTTCGCCATGCGAGCGCTCATGAGACTCCCTTGCCCCGCGATACTCCGCGATCGTTCGCGGATGCATCGACCTTACGCGTGCAGGGCGTCGTTGAGCGTGACTCCCACGCCCGCGCGGCGGACGGCCTCGATAGCTCCGGTGAGCGAATTGCGCCGGAACAGGATGCCGTCCTGGCCCGAGAGCTGGCCCCCCTTGACCGTCACGGGGCGCCCGTCGTGGCGGGGCGGTTCGTCCGCGAGAACGATCTTGGAGCCCGCCGTGACGTAGAGGCCGGCTTCGACGACGCAGTCGTCGCCGAGAGAGATGCCGACGCCCGCGTTGGCGCCGAGCAGCGTGCGGGCGCCGATCGATACGCGGTGCGCGCCGCCGCCGGAGAGGGTGCCCATGATCGAGGCCCCACCGCCGATGTCGCTGCCATCGCCGACGACGACGCCCTGCGAGATCCGCCCTTCGACCATCGAGACGCCGAGGGTGCCCGCGTTGAAGTTGACGAACCCCTCGTGCATCACGGTCGTGCCGGGGGAGAGGTAGGCGCCGAGGCGCACGCGCGAGGCGTCCGCGATCCGCACGCCGGGAGGGGTGACGTAATCCAGCAGGCGGGGGAACTTGTCAAGCCCCTGCACCTGGATGCCGTCACGGGTGAGGAAGGGCCGCAGTCGTGTCGCGTCGTCGGGATGCATCGGACCGGCGGTGGTCCAGGCGACGTTGGGCAGGTGCCCGAAGATGCCGTCGAGGTTCACCTCGTTGGGGGCGACGAGCCTATGGGAGAGCGCGTGCAGCCGGAGGTATGCATCCGGTGTGGACGACGGAGGGGCGGCGAGGTCGGCCTCGACGACGACGACGTCGATCGCGACGTTGCGGCGCGGATCCGGCACGGCGTGGCGGTCGAGGTCGTCCGGCGGCATGGCCGGGTCGAGACCGAGCGGGATCCGCCCCGCGGCCGGCGACGGGAACCACGTGTCCAGCTCCGTCCCATCCGCCGACGTCGTCGCGAGCCCGACTCCCCACACCCACCGCTGGTCGCTCATTCCTCAACGCTACCGAACCCGCGCCGAGCCGTCCGGTCGCGTGTCGTCAGTAGACTCGGGGGATGCCGCAGCTCGATCTGACCGCGACCTCCCTCGACCTGACGCGGA
>DASQLG010000072.1:0-21170 GCA_035630115.1 Microbacterium sp.
CAACCACTTCAGCTTCCCGTGGGGAGATGTTTCACGTGAAACACGTCCAGGTTCTCGCTACGGGTCCGGTGGCCTACCCGACCACACCCGGCGAGCGGTGGGGGGTGTCGAAGAGCGCCCGAGGAGCTCCGCCGGGGCGGGGTGCGCGTGCCGGCGCGACTAGAGTGGAACGCGATGTCCGTCGGGCGCGAAAGGGAGGCTGTTTCACGTGAAACATCCCGAGAACGCTGAATCCCCGGCATCCTTCTCGCTCGACGACAGCCCGATCGCACGCGAACTCGCGGATCTCACCGCACGGCGCCGCGTTCTCGAGGCCGTCTCGGTGCGCCTCAGTGGACGGACGCGCGTGATCACGGTCTCGAACCAGAAGGGCGGCGTCGGAAAGACCACGACGACCGTCAACATCGCCGCATCCCTGGCTTCGGTCGGCGCGCGGGTGCTCGTGATCGACCTCGATCCGCAGGGAAACGCCTCGACCGCCCTCGGAGTGCCGCACACTGCCGACATTCCGAGCATCTACGACGTGCTGATCGACGACTTTCCCATCGCAGACATCGTCCAGACCAGCCCGGAGTCGCCGAACCTGCTCTGCGCGCCCAGCACGATCCACCTCGCGGGCGCAGAGATCGAGCTGGTCTCGCAGGTCGCCCGCGAACACCGCCTCCGGACGGCCCTCGACGAGTACCTCGGCAACCTGCAGGAGCGACTCGACTTCGTCCTCATCGACTGCCCGCCGTCACTCGGCCTGCTCACCATCAACGCATTCGCCGCGGCACACGAGCTGCTCATCCCGATCCAGTGCGAGTACTACGCCCTGGAGGGGCTGAGCCAGCTGCTCGGAACCGTCCGGATGATCCAGAAGCACCTCAATCCGCGCCTGCGACTGTCGACGATCCTCCTGACGATGTACGACGGCCGCACCCGACTCGCGCAGCAGGTCGCCGAGGAGGTGCGCAACCACTTCCCGGACGAGGTGCTCGCGACGGTGATTCCGCGGTCGGTACGCGTGTCTGAGGCTCCGAGCTTCGGGCAGACCGTCATCGCCTACGATGGGCAGTCGGCCGGCGCCATCGCATACCGCGAAGCGGCCGTCGAGATGATCCGCCGCGACACCGCGGCCGCCGATGCGAACGACCACGGGAATGCCAGCGCACCCGCGAACGAAGGGGGCTCCTGATGGCCAAGAGAACCGGCCTGGGCCGGGGGATCGGTGCGCTGATCCCCACGAGCGAGACCTCATCAGAGGGGCGTCCGGTCGACGTGTTCTTCCCCGGAGCACCCGTCGACGACGCGGAGGAGGCCGCCGACCTCATCGAGGTTCCCGGCGCTCACTTGGCGGAGATCGACCCGCACGCCATCGTGCCGAACCCACGTCAGCCCCGTACGCACTTCGACGCCGACGACCTGGCCGAGCTCGTGCACAGTGTCCGCGAGTTCGGCGTTCTTCAGCCCGTCGTCGTCCGCGACGTCGGTGACGGCACGTACGAGCTCATCATGGGCGAGCGTCGCACCCGTGCCGCCCGAGAGGCCGGCCTCACCTCGATTCCTGCGGTCATCCGCGACACCGCCGACGAACACCTGCTCCGCGATGCGCTGCTGGAGAACCTGCACCGCTCCGAGCTGAACCCGCTCGAAGAGGCGTCGGCCTACCAGCAGCTGCTGTCGGACTTCGGCATCACGCAGGAGGAGCTGGCCAGTCGCATCGGCCGTTCCCGCCCGCAGATCAGCAACACGATCCGCCTGCTGAAGCTGCCCCTCCCGGTGCAGCAGCGGGTCGCCGCGGGCGTGCTCACCGCCGGTCACGCCCGGGCGATCCTGTCGCTCGAGGACGCCGACGCGATGCAGCGCCTGGCCGACAAGATCGTGAACGAGGACCTCTCGGTGCGCGCGGCGGAGGCGGCCGCGAAGGCACCGGATGCCGGCCGGGCGCGCCCGTTGAAACCACAGGCCGGTGCGCGCCGGGCTCACCTCGATGAGGTCGCCGAGCGTCTGGGCGATCGCCTGAACACGCGTGTGAAGATCTCGTTGGGGGCGAGAAAAGGCCAGATCAGCATAGATTTCGCCAGCATTCAGGACCTCAATCGCATCCTCGGTGAGATCGGCGAGTCCGGCTACAGCTCGGCCTGATCCCGCCCTCGCCCGAGCGCGGCGGCGCGGCGGAGCAGCACGGTGGCTTCGGCCTGGTTGCCGGGCAATGCCGCCGCGGCCAGGAACTCGGCGGCGGCGGCATCCGTCTGCCCGATCTGTTCGAGCAGCTCGCCGCGCACCGCATGCAGCGGGCGGAACTGAGCGAGATCCGCGGCCAGGCCGTCCACCTCGCCGAGCGCGACCTCGGGACCCTCGATCATGCTCACGGCGACGGCGCGGTTCAACCGCACGACCGGTGACGGCGTGAGGGAGTGGAGCGCGTCATACAGGCGCACGATGCGAGCCCAGTCCGTCCGATCCGCGCCCGGCGCCACCGCGTGGCACTCGGCGACGGCCGCCTGCAGGCCGTAGTACCCGAGCCCACGCCCGAAGGACTGTGCTCGGCGGAGGGCCTCGCTGCCTCGTGCGATCGCCGACCTGTTCCAGCGCCGACGGTCCTGATCGGCGAGCGTGATCGGCAGCCCGTCGGCGTCCACGCGCGCGGCGAAGCGGGAGGACTGGAACTCCATGAGGGCGATGAGCGCCGGCACCTCAGGCTCGGAAGGCATGAGGGCTGCGAGCTGACGAGCGAGCCGGACCGCCTCGCGCGCGACGTCGGGTCGGATCGGATGCCGCCCGTCGCCGGCGGCGTAGCCCTCCGTGAACAGCAGGTAGATCACCTGCAGAACGCTCGCGAGGCGCGCCGGCCGATCCGCGCGACCGGGAACCTCGAACGGCACCGCTGCGTCGGTCAGCGCCCGTTTCGCGCGCACGATCCGCTGCTGGACGGCCGGAACCGTCATGAGCAGCATCCGCGCGATCTGCTCGGTCGTGAGCCCCGCGACGGTGCGGAGCGTCAGGGCCAGCCGGGCCTCCGCGGACAGCACCGGGTGGCACGCCACGAACACGAGGCGCAGCACGTCGTCGTCGATCCGGTCGGGGTCGCCGAGTTCGGGGACGGCGTCCCCCTCCTCGAGGATGCGCAGGTCGCCCGCCATGAGCGATTCGCGATCGGTGAGCCGCTCTCGACGACGCCAGCCGTCGATGGCGCGCCGCTTCGCCACGGCGAGCAGCCACGCACCGGGATTGTCGGGGATGCCGGCGGTCGGCCACCTCGCGACGGCCTCCAGCAGGGCGTCCTGGGCGAGATCCTCCGCCCACCCGAAGTCACCGGTGTGGCGGGTCAGCGCGGAGACGATGCGAGCCGACTCGCCGCGCCAGACCGCCTCGACGGCCCGAATCGCACCGGCGTCGGTCATGCTCCCACTGTAGGCGCGGGACGAACGCCGAGGACCTCAGCGCGTCGTACGCTGGATGAATGGCGACGCACGACGAGGGCCCGAGGCGACGGGCGAGTCTCGAGCTTTTCCGGGCCGAGGCAGCCGACGAGCTGTCGGCCCTCGTGCACGAAAGGCTGCGCGCGGGTGAGGATCCATGGGAGTTCATGGAAGATCTGCCGACCGTCGACGAACTCGTCGTCTTCATCCTGCGAGCCGAGAACATCGCGGCCAACGGCGGCTCGCGACCCAACGCCGCCCGCCACTACCGGGTGCTGCGTCAGATCGCCCTGGACTACCCGCCGCTGACCAAGGCGGTGTGGCGGCTCATCGGCGACGAAAGCCCGCACCGCCGCTGGGATGCGGCGGTGCGGGTCGACGCGACCTGAGCTCACGCCTGGGCAGCGCGCCACTCCTGTGCCTTCTGCAGCCATTCGTTGTCGTCCGGCAGCTCGATGTCGGAGAACTCGTTCACCCGGCGCACCTCGAGGCTGACTCCGGGACCGAGGGGGCACTTCTTCGCCCAGTGCTCGGCTTCCTCCCGGCTGGCCACCTCGAGGATCCAGAATCCGGTGAAGACCTCGCGGGCCTCCGCGTAGGGTCCGTCGGTGACGACGGGCGGCGTAGACGAGAAGTCGACGCGGAAGCCGTCGCTTGCGTCGCTGAGGCCCTCCGCGGTGAGGAAGACCCCGGCCTTCTGAAGGTCTTCGTTGTAGGCGCCCATCACGGCGACCACGTGCTCCATGTCCAGGTCTTCGGCGGCCTGCGCGGCCGCTTCGGGCTCGACATGCATGATCAGCATGTAACGCATCTTCGTGCTCCTTCTCGATGTACGAACCAGTGCTCGGAGGGGCTGGATCGCCTGCCTCACCCTGTGCGTCGAACGAAAACGGCGCAGATCGACAGTCTGCGCGAAATTCCTTCGGAAGACGATGATGCCGATAATCGCATATACGAGAAAATCCCCGGTCATCTCCCTGAAAGGGCGACCGGGGACTCTCGAAGAAGTGTCAGACGATCACGCGAGGTAGGCGGCGAGGTCCTGCTCGATCGCGTACTTCGGCTTGGCGCCGATGATCGTGGTCTGAACCTGTCCCTTGTTGAAGACCTTCATCGCCGGGATCGACGTGATCTGGTACTTCATCGCGAGATCGGGGTTCTCGTCCACGTTGAGCTTGAGCACCGTGATCTTGTCGGGGTTGTCCGCCTGGATCTCATCGAGAATCGGCGCGACCATACGACACGGTCCGCACCACGCGGCCCAGAAGTCGACGAGAACGGGGCCTTCGGCCTGAAGGACGTCTTGCTCCCAGGTCGCGGATGTCGTCGCCTTGGCGGTCATGTTCATTTCTCCTTGTTCGGAAGTCGTTATTGATCGGAACAGCGCCCCGTGCCGGATTGTTCCGGCGCTCGGGGGACTTTCAGGCGGCGGGAACGCCGGTCTCCGCCTGGTCGGTCGCCCGACTCGGCGTCTCGGTGGCGATCTCGATGGCCTCGGCCACCTGCGGCTCGCCGGACTGCTCGAGAGCCGCGAGGAAATGCTCGGCATCCAGTGCCGCGACCGTGCCGCTTCCGGCGGCGGTGACCGCCTGACGGTAGGTCGGGTCGACCACGTCGCCTGCGGCGAAGACGCCGGGCTCGGAGGTGCGCGACGAACGGCCGTGAACCCAGATGGTGCCCTCCGGGGTCAGTTCAAGCTTGCCGTGCACGAGGTGCGTGCGCGGGTCGTTGCCGATCGCGACGAACAAGCCCTCGAGCGGAAGCTCCCGCGTGGAGCCGTCGACGGTGGAGCGTAGAAGCACGCCCGTGACCGCATCCTCGCCCAGGATGTCGACGACCTGGGTGTTCCACACGAACTCGATCTTCTCGTTCGCGAACGCGCGCTCCTGCATGATCTTCGAGGCGCGCAGCGAGTCCTTGCGATGGATGACGTAGACCTTGGAAGCGAACCGCGTGAGGAAGGTCGCCTCTTCCATCGCGGAGTCTCCGCCCCCGACCACGGCGATCGTGCGCTCGCGGAAGAAGAAGCCGTCGCACGTCGCGCACCAGGAGACGCCACGCCCGGAGAGGCGCTCCTCGCCGGGCAGTCCCAGCTTGCGGTAGGCGGAGCCGGTGGCGAAGATCACGGATGAGGCTTCGTGCACCGCGCCACTGCCGAGCTTCACCGTCTTGACCGCGCCGGCCAGATCGAGCTCGACCACGTCGTCGTACAGGACCTCCGCGCCGAAGCGCTCGGCCTGCTTCTGCATCTTCTCCATGAGCTCGGGGCCCTGGATGCCGTCGGGGAAGCCCGGAAAGTTCTCCACATCGGTGGTGTTCATGAGCTCGCCGCCGACCTCGACCGAACTGGCGACGACCAGCGGCTCGAGGTTGGCGCGCGCTGCATAGATCGCAGCGGTAAAGCCTGCCGGACCCGACCCGATGATGATGACCTGACGCACGTGCGCCCCCTCTTTCGTAGCTCCGGATGCTTCAACACATGGTAGCCGCGGGGCATTCCGCCCAGGTGGCCGGTTGCTGGGAGTGTCAGCGACCGCCGGGGAGCACCCGCCGGGCCAGTGCGATCGCCGGTCCGAGCTCCGGAGCGCGCAGGAGCGCCAGGAAGCCCGCGTAGACGGCGATGGCGACAGTGCCGATGATGGCCGCCCCGACCGCGCCGAGGAGCTTCTCCGATACCGTCCAGCCATCCACCCCGCCCAGCAGCAGGAAGGTGAGCCATCCGGCCGCGGCCGCCGGGATCGCGGCGAGAGTGAAGCGGCCGAGCGACAGCATCCATGATCCGACGTTGAGCGCGCCCAGCCGCCGGTGCAGCAGCCAGGTGGCGATGACCACCTGCACGATGCTCGCGAAGGACTGGCCGAGTGCGATGCCGGCCGCGAGGTACTCCAGCGGCAGGGCGGAGGCCGCCAGTGCGGTGACCACGACGAGGGCGCACTGCACGAGAGTGAAGAAGAACGGTGTGCGCGTGTCGTTGTAGGCGTAGAACGTGCGCTGGATGACGAACAGCACGGCGAGCGGGACAAGGCTCACGAGGAAGCAGACGAGCACGATCGCGGCGGCGACCGCCTCGTCGCGACTGTCGGTGAAGATGCGCGACGCGGGAACGGATGCCACGGCAAGGGCCGCGGTGGCGATCACGATGAACACGCCGAGGGTGCGGATGCTGCGCCCGATGTCGCCGCGCACGTCGTCGTCGCGGCCCGCCGCGGCATGCTCGCTGAGCTGCGTGAAGTAGGGGGTGCCGATCGACAGGACGATGATCGAGTACGGCAGCATGAAGAGCAGCCACGCATTCTGCGTGACGAGGACTCCGGGATAGTCCTGGGCGGCGTCCGACAGCACACGGGATTGGACGAGCCCCGCGAGCTGGCCGGCGACGACCATGAGGAAGGTCCATCCGGCCAGTCGTCCGAGCTGGTTGAGCCCCACTCCGCGCCAGCGGAAGTCGGGGCGCACGTGCAGGCCGGTGCGCGGCCAGAACATCAGCAGGATCACCGCCTGCACGACGATGCCGAGGGTCGCGGTGCCGGCAAGTGTCGCGATCATCGCCGGCGACCACTCGTCGACGGCGTCTCCGGAGCCGAACAGCAGGATGAAGACGAGGAAGCCCGCGATCGACACGATGTTGTTCACGATGGGGGCCCAGGTGAACGGCCCGTAGATGCGCCGGGCATTCAGGGCCTCGCCGACCAGTGCATACAGTCCGTAGAACAGGATCTGCGGCATGCACCAGTAGGCGAACGCGGTCGCGAGCGCCTGCTGCTCGGGCGGGAACCCGGGCGCGTAGAGCTGCACCAGCCACGGCGAGGCGACGGTCGCGAGGGCGGTGACGGCCAGCAGCACGACCGTTCCCAGCGTGAAGAGCTTCGAGACGAACGCGCGTCCGCCGTCGTCGTGAAGGGCCGCCTTCACGATCTGCGGCACGATCACCGCGGTCAGCAGTCCGGTCGAGATGATCGTGTAGATGTTGTTGGGGAGCTGATTCGCGATCGCGAACGCGTTGCCGGCGCTGGTGGTCGCGCCGACCGCGGAGACGAGGACGACCGCGCGCAAGAACCCGGTGAGGCGCGAGACGATCGTGCCCGCCCCGATCAGGACGCTGGCCCGGCCGATGCCGCTCACCGCGTGTCCTCGCGACCCGCGGTCGGGGCCGCGGCATCCGTCGCACCCGCGTCACCCGCGTCGTCCTGCGCTTCTGCGTCGGCGCTGTGCTCCGCCTGCCGGCCGCGCGCCCGACGTGCCCGCAGCCGCAGCACGGTGCGGATGATGCCGAGCACGAGGAAGCCGCCGACGAGGATGGACAGCACGGTCAGGCCGATGCCCTCCCAGTCGGCGCGAACGTTCACCTCGACGACCTGCGGCGCGCCGATCGGCTCGAGCGTCCGGCTGCGCAGCTGCAGCTGGACTGACACCTCGCCATTGCCCACGCGTGCTTGCACGGGCACTTGGACGCGGGTGTTGCTCTGCGGGCCGACGGTCGCCTCGGTGGCCTTGGCGACGTCCAGCCGCAGGTCGTCGGGGGTCGCGTAGAGCACGACGTTCGCGGGGTAGGGCAGGTCGTTGCGCACCCAGATCGGGATCGGCGCACCGGCGCTGAAGAGGTTGATCGGACTGGGCGGAAGGATGCCCACGCTGTCGAGCGTGGTCGCCGTCGCCACACGGTGGGCCTCGAGGGACATCTGCCAGCCCTCCGGATCGGGCAGCCATGCGAGGCCCAGAATCTGAAGGATCTCGGCCCGCTCCGGGCCGGTGAGCAGGGTCACGTCGTCGAGGATCGTCGCGAATCGCGTGAGTGACGCCTCTTCGGAACTGAGAGCGGATGCCGCGTCCACACGCGCCTGGTCGGTCGGGGCGTCGGCGATCTCGACGGCGGCGGGAATCCGTGCCGCGATGCTCCCGAGCGTGAGCGGCGTGACTCCCGGTGCCTGAGCGGCCGAGGTGATCGCGGTGCGCAGCGCCACCCGGGAGCGGTCTTCTCCGCGATCGACGGTCACCATGACCGGCTCTCCGCCGGTCTCGGCGACGGCGAAAGCCAGATAGGCGGCCGCCGCCGTGAGGGGAGCGCCGCGGACCGACGTCTCTTCCGCGACGGAGGCGTCATGGAGCTCTCTCGAGACGTCGGCGTCGTACACGAGCAGATCGGCATCGCCGGCCACGGTGCGACCGGGCACGGTGCCGCCCGATGCTCCGGCGGCGGTGGAGGTGGAAGGCACCAGGGTGACGGATTCCCGGTCATCGACGACGAGCCCACCGAGGGTCGCCACGACGTCTGGCGTCGC
This sequence comes from Microbacterium sp., assembly GCA_035630115.1. Taxonomy (GTDB): domain Bacteria; phylum Actinomycetota; class Actinomycetes; order Actinomycetales; family Microbacteriaceae; genus Microbacterium. The sequence continues at coordinate 8,684 of DASQLG010000072.1, forward strand.
GGTTCCCGTCCCCGGCCAGTAGACGTTCTCCCGCGCGCCGCCGATGTCCGTGAGCTGTGAGACGGTCGGGTAGACCGGCGCGGTGGGGGCGGCGGTGGGGCTCGGCGACGGCGTGGCATCGGCGGGGGGCACGAAGTCCGCGGGGTCCATATAGGCCTGCAGGGATATCGGCCGGAGGGGCCGGGCCAGCCCGGCCTGCAGCTGCGCGACGACGTCGGCATCGCCGAACTGCAGCGCGAAGCGAGAGTTCGGCAGCGCCTCGAGACGCGCCAGCCATGCGGTCGCCGACACCGGCGCGGCCGTGCCCAAGGCGCGGATCGCCGCGGGGATGGCCGGGTCGATCGCCAGGATCGAGGCGGTGCCCTCCACCGCGTCGAGCTGGTCGGTGAGCGCGCCCGCCGGAGAGGTGAGCCCGGCCAGCTGAAGGGGGGTGAGCAGTCCGTCTGTGATCGCACCCGCGGTGATCGGCACGACCACGCCGATGCCCACTTCGGCCGTGCCCTGGCCGGGGACGATCATCGCGCTCGTCGACACGACCTGGCCGTCCGCCGACTCGTACGTCGCCGACAGCGGGTACACGCCCGGCGCGCGTCCGGCAAGCACGGGGTCGCCGGGCGCGAGGACGATGCCGTCCACCTGTTCGGAGCCCGGCAGCACCGCCGCAAGAGTCGTCGAGCCGACCGGGCTGAGCGCAACTCCGGCGGTCTCTCCGGCGAGCCAGGCGGTCAGTGCCGCACGGTCGCGCAACGGCGCGGTCCCCAGCGAGAGGGTGACCGTCGCGGGGCCGGTCGCCACCGACGTGCCGTTCTGCAGAATGACCGAGACCGCGAGCCCTTCTCCGGGTCGCACGGTGCCGTTGGCGACAGGAGAGAGCGTGAAGACCGTCTCACCGCTCGGCACATCCGACGTCGGTGTGGGAGTGGGGGCAGGCTGCGTCGACATGGCGAACGCGGGCACGGCGGATGCGGGAGCGGCGGCGAGCGGCGCCGCCAGCACGAGCAGCGTGGCGGTCGCGAGCACGCCGCGCAGACGCCTGCCGATGCCGAGTCGAAGGACGCTCGGTCGTGGCGCGGTCTTTCCCGGTGTCGGGGAGGTGACGGTCATGTGAGGTTCGCTCCTGTGCGATTCATGACCGCACGATCTGCTGCGATTCTACGGTCCGACCCTCGGAGCACCCCGTGCCGCGCCCGCGGGCGGGTGCGGATCGCGCGTGGTCGGCTAGGCGAGGGGGTTGAATGGACCGGTGCTCCCCGAACCCGACCCCCGTCTGTGCGCGCTGCTCGCGGCCGACCTGCGCGACGCGGGCTTCACCTCCGGCGCCCTGCGTGGCGCCTGGGGTGCGACGGCCGACACCGCGATCGCACGAGGGCTCCGCGGTCCCGCGGTGCGCGCGCTGGGCGATCGCGTCGACCCGCTCGCGGTGCTGGGCCGCCTCTTCGTGCTCGGGATGCCGCAGCCTGCGACCTCGGTCGACGCGGCGCTGCCCCGCACCGGCGCTGCAGGACTGTCGCGTCTCACCCTCGCGGAGCTCGACGAGGGAATGGTGAGTCCGCGCGCGATCATCCGTCCGCAGTCGTTCGCCGACGACCGCGGGTCGGGACAGTGGTGGATCGCGAGCGACCTCGACGAGGCTGCGCTCGGCGGCGCCCTCCCCGAAGACCACGTCCTGGGCGTCGGTGCGGCCTCGCTGACGCTCGCCGGCCTGCAGCTGCCGACCCCGGTCTCGCGTGCGCTCGACGTCGGCACGGGATGCGGCATCCAGGCCCTTCGTGCCCGGCGCGACGTCGCCGACGTCGTCGCGACCGACGTATCGGAGCGCGCACTCCGATTCACCCGCCTGAACGCGCTGCTGAACGGCGTGGCCGCGATCAGCACGCGGCGAGGTTCGCTGTTCGCACCGATCGAAGGCGAGCAGTTCGATCGCATCGTGTCGAATCCTCCGTTCGTCATCACCCCCCGGGTCGCCGGGGTGCCCGCCTACGAGTACCGCGACGGCGGGATGCAGGGCGATGACCTCGTGGCTGCATTCGTCGAGGGCGCCGGTGTGCACCTCGCACCCGGTGGCGTGGCGCAGCTGCTCGGCAACTGGGAGAGCCGGGACGGCCGATCCGGACTGGAGCGAGCGCGTGCGTGGGTCGAGCGCGCTCCGGTGCCGCTGGATGCCTGGGTGGTCGAGCGGGAGTCGCTCGACCCGCTGTCGTACGCCGAGCTGTGGATCCGCGACGGCGGCACCCTGCCGGGCACGCCGGATTACGCGGCGCTGATCGATGCGTGGCTCGACGACTTCGCGGCTCGCGGCGTGACCGAGATCGGGTTCGGCTACGTGCTCATGCGCCGACCGGTGGACGCAGCACCGACCCTCGCACGCTACGAGCGCGTCCCCCAGGCGCTCGATCCGCGTACGGCCCTCGGGTCGCACTACGCCGACGCGCTCGCCGCGCACGACCGACTCGCCACGCTCGATGACAGCGGGCTGGCGGCATCCGTCCTCGTCGTCGCGGCCGACGTGACCGAGGCGCGTCACCACCTCCCCGGCGTCGAGGCGCCGAGCGTGATCGAGCTGCGGCAGGGCGGCGGTTTCGCGCGCACCATTCCCGCCGACCCGGGGCTCGCGGCGCTGGTCGGATCGTGCGACGGCGACCTGCCCGTCGGGGTGCTGGTCGACGCGATCGCCTCGCTTCTCGAGGTGGATGCGGGCGAGCTGCGCGACGAGCTCGTGCCGGCTGTGCGGGAGCTCGTGTTCACCGGATTCCTCCGCTTCGCCGACTGACCGAGGCCGAACGCCCTCCTGGGTAGGCTCGTCAGATGCTGAACATGGCCGAGGGTGTCGCGCGCCTCGGCGCGCTCGCCGAGTCGCCGATCGTCGCGACGCTTGCCGCCGCATTCGCCGAGGCCGGTCACGAGCTGGCGATCGTCGGCGGTCCGGTGCGCGATGCCCTGCTGGATCGAGTGACGAACGACCTCGACTTCACCACGGATGCCCGCGCCGACGACATCCTGCGGATCGTCAAGCCCCTGAGCACCGCCCACTGGGACGTCGGCCGCGAGTTCGGCACGATCGGCGCCCGCGTGCGCGACCCACGGAGCGGCGCCGTCGAGCAGGTCGAGATCACCACGTATCGCGCCGACAGCTACGACGGGGTGACGCGCAAGCCCAGGGTCGAGTTCGGCGACACGCTCGAGGGCGACCTCGCGCGCCGCGACTTCACGGTGAACGCGATGGCGCTGCGCGTTCCCGCCCGCACCCTCGTCGACCCGAGCGGCGGTGTCGAAGACCTGATCGCCCGCCGGCTGCGCACCCCGGCCGACCCGCACGTGAGCTTCGGCGACGACCCGCTGCGGATGCTGCGCGCTGCGCGCTTCTCGGCGCAGCTGGGCTTCGACGTCGATCCGGGCACGGTCGCGGCGATGGCGCAGCTGCGCGAGACCCTCTCGATCGTGAGCCCGGAGCGCATCCAGGGTGAGCTGGTGCGCCTGCTGCAGACCGAGGACCCGGTGCCCGGCATCCGTCTGCTGGTCAAGACCGGCCTGATGGAGCAGTTCCTTCCCGAGGTGCCCGCGCTGCGCCTCGAGGTCGACGAACACCATCACCACAAAGACGTCTACGAGCACTCGCTGACCGTGCTGCGCCAGGCGATCGAGCTCGATCGGGTGCGCGATCCGAATGCCGCGCCCGACGTGTCGCTGCGCCTCGCGGCGCTGCTGCACGACATCGGAAAGCCCGCGACGCGCAAGCTCGAGCCGGGCGGCGGCGTGACCTTCCACCATCACGACGTCAAGGGCGCGCGCCTCGCCCGCAAGCGGCTGCAGGCCCTGCGGTTCGACTCCGACACGACCGACAGCGTGGCGCAGCTCATCGAGCTGCACCTGCGGTTCTTCGGCTACGCGGAGGGGGCGTGGACCGACTCCGCCGTGCGTCGCTACGTGCGCGACGCCGGCCCAGAGCTCGCCCGGCTGCACATCCTCACCCGGGCCGACGTGACGACCCGCAACAAGCGGAAGGCGGCACGGCTGGCGGGCGCGTACGACGACATCGAGCGGCGGATCGAAGAGCTTGCCGCGGCGGAGGAGCTCGGGGCCATGCGGCCGGCGCTCGACGGCAACCGCATCCAGGAAGTGCTCGGCATCCGTCCGGGTCCCGAGGTAGGGAGGGCCTACCGGTACCTGCTCGACCTGCGCCTCGACGAGGGTGTGCTCGACGAGGCGGAGGCCGAGGCGCGCCTGCGCGCATGGTGGGCGGAGCAGGCCCGACCGGCTACGGGACGATGACCGCCCGACCGCGCACGGCTCCGGCGTGCAGCTTCTCGTATGCGAGAGAAGCGTCTGCGATGCCGTAGACCTCGGTGTGCACCCTGACGTCGCCGACGCGGGCGAGTTCGAGCACCTCGCGCAGCTCGCTGCGGCTGCCCCAGTACGGCGCGCGCACGGAGACCCCGAACGGGGTGGAGAAGAAGCCGGTCGGCATGAGGCCGCCGCCGATTCCGATGATGCTCACGAAGCCGTCGAGCGCCACCGCGGAGCTCGCGGTGTCGATCGTCGACTGCGCCCCGACGAAGTCGAAGACCGCTTCGGCTCCGCGGCCGTGGGTGAGGGCGCGGATCCGATCGGCCGCGTCGGGTCCCGACAGGAGCGTGTGATGCGCTCCGACCTCTTCTGCGAGCGCGAGCTTGCCCTCGTTCAGATCGACGGCGATGACCGTCACGGCGGAGATCGCCCGCAGGATCTGGATGCCGACGTGGCCCAGGCCGCCGGCGCCGATCACGACGGCGGTCGCGCCGGGGAACAGCTTGTCCCGTGCCGCGCGGATCGCGTGGTACGGCGTGAGGCCGGCATCCGTCAGCGACACCGTCGCGACGGGATCGAGGTCGCCCAGCGGCACCAGGTGCCGCGCGTCGTCGATGATCATGTACTCGGCCATCGCGCCCGGCGCGCCCAGCCCTGGAGGTGCGATGCCGAGCTCCGCTGCTCGGGGGCAGTAGTTCTCGCGGCCCTCTGAGCAGGCGTGGCACTGACCGCAGCCCCAGGGACCGTACACGGCGTACGAGCCTCCCACCTCGATGCCCTCGACGCCGTCACCGAGCTTGTCGACGACACCGGCGCCCTCGTGGCCGAGCGTGAGAGGGAGTCCGTAGATGTACTGCTCCGCGGGCAGGTCCATGATGAACCAGTCCGAGTGGCACAGGCCGGCGGCGGTGACCTTGAGTCGGATCTGCCCCGGTCCCGGCTCGGGAACGTCGATCTCGACGACCTCGGGACCCTTGCCGATCTCGCGGTACTGGACGGCCTTCATGACTCCTCCTGACTGCATCGCGTCGCGATGACACTCCCTACTCTGGTCGGAAAGGGTTGGAAGTGACAGGGCGAAGGTCCTGCGGATCGATCCGCGTGCGGCCCTGCCCGCCCGGTTCCGTCGAAACTGCGGGACAATTCGCCCCGACATCCCCTGCTCGGCGGACTACGGGCCGGATTCTCCCCGCGGTTTGACCGCGCGGCGGCGTGAGGGGCCACGATAGGAGAGTTGGACGAGGAGGGCGACATGCCGGCACGGGATCCCGAAGACATTGCGGCGCTGCGCGCGGCCTCCGACATCCTGGGGCTCGACGCCCTGCTCAGCGCCGACGAGATCGCCACCCGCGACCGGGTGCGCGCATTCGTCGATGCCGAGATCCGCCCGCACATCGCGGACTGGTTCGGTCGCGGCCACTTCCCGGTCGAGCTCGCCCGTGCCTTCGGCGGGCTCGGGGTGCTCGGCATGAACCTCGACGGATACGGATGCCCTGGCGGGAGTGCCGTGGAGTACGGCCTCGCCGCGCTCGAGCTCGAAGCCGGCGACTCCGGTCTGCGCACGTTCGTGTCGGTGCAGGGATCCCTCGCCATGGGCTCGATCCACCGGTGGGGAAGCGAGCAGCAGAAGCAGGAGTGGCTGCCGCGGATGGCGCGCGGTGAGGTCATCGGCAGCTTCGGGTTGACCGAACCCGGCGCCGGCAGCGACCCGTCGAGCATGAAGACCTTCGCCCGTCGCGACGGCCAGGACTGGGTGCTGACCGGGTCGAAGCGCTGGATCGGGCTGGCCGCGATCGCGCAGCTCACCGTCGTCTGGGCGCACACCGACGACGGCGTGCGAGGTTTCATCGTGCCGACCGACGCTCCCGGCTTCCACATCACCGTGCTCGAGCCGAAGCTGTCGATGCGCGCCTCCGTCCAGACCGAGCTCCACTTCGACGATGTGCGTGTTCCGGCATCCGCTCTTCTGCCCGGCGCGCGCGGCCTGCGCGGACCGTTCTCGGCGCTCAATGACGCCCGCTACGGGATCGTCTGGGGAGCCCTCGGCGCCGCCCGCGACAGCTACGAAGCCGCGCTTCGATACGCGCTCGCGCGCGAGCAGTTCGACCGGCCGATCGCGGCATTCCAGCTCACGCAGCAGAAGCTCGTGAACATGGTCGTCGAGCTGCAGAAGGGAGCTCTGCTCGCGCTGCACCTCGGGCGGCTCAAGGATGCGGGCGCGATCACCCCCGCGCAGATCTCGCTCGGCAAGCTCAACAACGTCCGCGAGGCGATTGCGATAGCTCGCGAGGCACGGACGATCCTCGGAGGCAACGGCGTGCTCATCGAGCATTCCCCCATCCGGCACGCGGCGAACCTCGAGTCGGTGCGCACCTACGAGGGCACCGACGAGGTGCACACCCTCATCCTCGGCGAGCACCTCACCGGCATCGGCGCGTTCCGGTGACCGGCGGTCCCCTCGCCGGTCTGCTCATTGCGGACTTCTCCCGGGTTCTCGCCGGCCCTTACTGCACGATGCTGCTCGGCGACCTCGGCGCGACGGTCGTCAAGATCGAGGGCCCCTCGGGCGATGAGACGCGTGCCTGGATGCCGCCGTCGCGCAGCGGCCCGCAGGGCGACCACGCGACGTACTACCTCTCCGTGAACCGCGGCAAGCGCACGGTGACATTGGATCTCGCGGATGCCGCCGACCGCGCCACCGCCTCCGCGCTGGCGGCGCGCGCCGACATCGTGATCGAGAACTTCAAGCCCGGCGGGCTGGACCGGTTCGGGCTGGACTACGAGGCGGTGCGGGTGGCGAATCCTCGCATCGTGTACGCCTCGATCACCGGTTTCGGTCCACGCTCGGATCTGCCCGGGTACGACGTGCTCGCCCAGGCGGTCTCGGGCCTCATGAGCGTCACCGGCTCACCGGACGGAGAGCCGACGAAGGCGGGTGTCGCGATCGTCGACGTCGTGACCGGCCTGCACGCGGCGGTCGGCATCCTGGCCGCGCTGCGTCACCGGGACGTCACCGGGGAGGGTCAGCGCGTCGAGGTGAACCTGCTTTCCTCGGCGCTGTCGGCGCTGGTGAACCAGTCGGGTGCGTACGCGATCGCCGGTGTCGTCCCGCAGCGGCTGGGCAACGACCACCCGAGCATCTACCCGTACGGTCCCTTTCCCACCGCGGAGGGCGAGCTGGTGATCGCGGTCGGCAATGACCGGCAATTCGGGGTCCTGTGCACCGCCGTGGGCGCGGGTGAGCTCGCCGGTGATCCCCGGTTCGCGACCGTTCGGCAGCGCACACGCAACCGCGACGAGCTCCGCCCCCTGCTCGAAGCGGCTCTCGCATCGCGCTCGGCTCACGACTGGCGTAACTCGCTGTCGCCGGCCGGCGTGCCGTGCGCGCCCATCCTCGACATCGGCGAAGCGTTCGCGTGGGCTGATGACCTCGGCTTGGACCCGATCGTGCAGACCGGCGCCGATGGCGAGCGGATGCCGGGGGTGCGGCATCCGATCACATTCTCGTCCACACCGGCGACCTACCCGCTCGCTCCGGCGGCGCCGGACGCGGACCGCGCCTGGCTCGAGGACCTTCTTCACGGCGGAGGGCCCGGGTGATCGCTCACCCGGGCCCCCTGTCGTGTCCCCGCCTTACTTCTTCTTGCTGACGGTCAGCTCGTAACCGGCGTCCAGGAAGGTCAGGTCACCGGTGGGCAGGTTCGAGACCAGCGTGACGAAGTCGCCCTTGGTTCCGTTGGCGCACTTGGTGCTGAGGCCTCCCTGCGTGATCTGGTCGCCCGTGAGCCGGTAGACGAAGTTGCCCGCATCGTCTGTGAGCTCGTACCCGGACACGACGCCCGGTGTGAGGTCGCACGACGAGATGACCTGCAGCGTCCAATTGTTGTCCTGGATGCCGGTCGTCTCGATCCATTCGCCCTCGACCGTGGACACCGTCGCCGCAGCGCCGTTGACCAGAACGTCATCGACGAACCAGCCGGTGTCGAGGTACGCCGCGTCGGTCGAGTAGCGGAACCGCACGTCTGTGGCCCCGTCCGGCAGTTCCGCCGTCAGGTGCACGTACACCGGCTCGTCGACGAAGTACGCGCCGCCCGATGTTCCGGTGAGGCCGTTGCCCTCGGTGTTGCCGCCATGCGGATCGTCGTTCGACGTCACCGTGACTCCGGCATCGTTCACGAGCGGAACGGTGACCCATTCGCCGTCGACAAGCGCCTCGACGAATCCGTAGTCCCAGCCCTCCTCGATGAAGTGCCACGTCCAGAAGTCGAGCGACTCGGCCTCGGTCGCGACATCGACGTCGAGGATGTTGTCCGACTGGCTCTCGTAACCGCCGTACCAGTGCGTCTCGCCGCTGTGCGGCGCGACCTGGCTGCTGTCTTCGCCGTCGAGCCCCACGGTCACGACCGGCCCGGGGTTTCGGAACCGCTCGACCTGGATGCCGTACGGCACCGCGACCGGATCCTGACCGTTCGTGCGCTTGTCCCACTTCGATGAAGGCTGCGCGCCCTGGCTGCTGCCGCGCCCCTCCCAGAAGAGGTCATCGGCGATGTCGATGGTCCAGCCGTCGGAGTCCGCGTCGCCGAAGTCAGCGGCCTTGATGTCCCACAGCTCCGAGTCCTCGTCGTCGAGGTACACCGCGACGGCCCAGTCCTGATAGAGCGTCGTGACGTCGCGCAGGTCACCCTGGGTCTGTGCGTTGAACTCGTCGATCGCTGCCTGGACGCCGTCCATCCCGTCGGCCTGATTCTCGAAGATCAGCTTGATCAGCAGGTCTCCGGCCACGGCGTCGTACTGCTTGTCCGGTGTGTAGGTTCCGTCGCCGTTGCCGCCGGCCTGCTCCCAGAGGTACTGGAAGAAGGTGTACGCCGCGCCGTAGTTCTGGAGTCCGCCCGCCCACCGCGTGAGCGAGGTGTCGGCATAGAACACCTGGTGATAGGTCAGGTGCGACCCGCCGATGTCGTAGCCGTTGAGGAACACCGCGAAGTCCGCGAGCCCCTCGTCGACCCAGGAGAGCTCGCCCGGGTCGCTGTAGTTGTGCAGCAGGTGCTCCAGCTCGTGCGCGATGACGCCCTCATAGAGGGTGGGCTGGTCGTTCGCGGGGTCTTCGTCGTTCCACTCCGAGTCGGCCGTGCCCACGCGGTTCGCCCAGTCGAACGCGTCGATGACGATCACGTTCATGCCGGCGGACTCGATGTAGTCGGGGGCGAAATAGCCCGCCGTGTACGACTCCTGCGCGCAGTCGTAATACAGCTCGTCCTGCACGTTGTAGACGACCATCACAAGCGAGTCGCTCGCCGGGTCGTCGGGGTCGGCCTGGTCCATCGGCCCGAAGTGCTCTTCATCGACCGCGACGATCTGGCTCGACAGCTGGTCGCCCATGTACTGGATCTGGTCCTGCGTCAGTGTGAAGTCGGCGACGTCCGAATCAGCGCACGGAACGAATTCGTCGTCGGGGTTCTGGTCGAAGGCCGGGTCGAGGCTGGCGATGCCGGCCGGAGCTGTGCCGTCCAGTGGGGTGTCCGCAGGCACATAGATGTAGACGGGGGTTCCGTCGGGGGTGGTGTTCGAATAGACCAGGTCGAAGTTCTGGTCGTACGTCCCGCCGGCCTCACTGTCGTTGATCGGCAGCGTGATGATGTCATCGCCGGGAGCCGCGAAGGCGCCGACCACGGATGTGAGGGTCATTGCAAGGGCGGTCGCGCCGCCCAGCATCAACGCGCCGAGGGTTCGGCGTCGAGGTTGTTGCACAGGAATACCTCCAGAGTCGTGCCCCGCAGGGCGACTCGTGGTGTCCTGCGGAACCGGTCAATCGGTGGGCCGGCCTTGGCACACCGCCGCACAGCCCATCACGGCCGACGCGCGGCATCCACCCCTCGACAAGTGACCGTCGGTGAGGTATCGGCTCAGCCGATTCCGCTCATGCCTGACCGATTCGGGCGCACGTCGTGGCATCCGGTAGACTGTGCAGGTTGTCCGCGTGCGCACCCCTGTGTGCGCTCAGCCGGATGACGTGCACACACCCTCCTGCTGTCGAGAGATGCTCGGCAGCCGTTCTAGTCCGAAGGAGGTGGGTTAGTGACGCACCAGTACGAACTCATGGTCATTCTGAACCCCGAGATCGATGAGCGACAGGTCCCCGCGACCCTCGAGAAGTTCCTGAAGGTCATCACGGCCGACGGTGGCTCCATCGACAACGTCGACATCTGGGGCAAGCGCCGTCTCGCCTACGAGATCCAGAAGAAGACCGAAGGCCTCTACGCCGTCGTCGCGTTCACCGCGACCAGCGCCGCGACTCAGGAGCTCGACCGTCAGCTGAAACTCAGCGAGCAGGTCATGCGCACCAAGGTGCTGCGTGCAGAGGAAGCGATCGCCCTGATCGAGTCCGAGCGCGTGCGCGCCGAGGAAAAGGCCGCCCGCAAGGCAGCCCGCCCGCCGAAGACCGTCAAGCAGGACGCGTAACGACGATGGCCGGCGAGACGATCATCACCGTCGTGGGCAACCTCACGGCCGATCCCGAGCTGCGTTACACGCAGAACGGACTCCCCGTCGCGAACTTCACGATCGCGTCGACGCCGCGCAACTTCGACCGCCAGGCCAACGAGTGGAAGGACGGCGAAGCGCTGTTCCTCCGCGCGAGCGTGTGGCGTGAATTCGCCGAGCACGTGGCCGGATCGCTGACGAAGGGCTCCCGCGTCATCGCGACCGGTCGCCTGAAGCAGCGCTCCTACGAGACCCGCGAGGGCGAGAAGCGCACTGCGATCGAGCTCGAGGTCGACGAGATCGGCCCTTCGCTCCGCTACGCCACCGCTCAGGTGACGCGCGCGGCCGGCGGCGGACAGTCCCGCGGCCAGGTCTCCGACGAGCCGTGGTCGACCCCCGGCACGCCGCAGGCTGCTCCGGCAGCGGGCGGCAACTCCGGTGGCGACTCGTGGGCCGCCCCCGGCGCCTACGGCGACGACACGCCGTTCTGAAACTCGCGAACCCGGTCCCTGAGCCTGTCGAAGGGTCGAGCCGGGTCGCAGCATCCGTTCAACATCTCTGTTAAGGAAACAACATGGCTGGAAAGTCAAGCGGCGACCGCCGCAAGCCGCGGAAGGGTGGCAAGACCGCCGCTCCCGCAAAGCCGACTCGCGTCGGTGTCATCGACTACAAGGACGTCGCCACGCTCCGCAAGTTCATCTCGGAGCGTGGGAAGATCCGCGCCCGTCGCATCACCGGTGTCAACGTGCAGGAACAGCGCCTCATCGCCCGCGCCATCAAGAACGCGCGCGAGATGGCACTCCTGCCCTACGCCGGCGCCGGCAGGTAGGGACTCGATATGTCGAAGTTGATTCTCACGAACGAGGTCGCCGGGCTCGGAAGCGCCGGTGACGTGGTCGAGGTCAAGAACGGGTACGCCCGGAACTACCTCATCCCCCAGGGGTTCGCCGTGGCGTGGAGCCGCGGTGGCGAGAAGCAGGTCGCGTCGATCCGCGCCGGCCGCGAGGCCCGCGCGATCCACGACCACGAAGACGCCGTCTCACTCAAGGACGCCCTCGAGTCGAACAAGGTCAAGCTGAGCGTCAAGGCGGGTGCCGAGGGGCGCCTGTTCGGCTCGGTGAAGACCGGCGATGTCGCAGACGCCGTCAAGGCCGCCGGACTGGGCGACCTCGACAAGCGCAAGATCCACATCACGTCGCCGATCAAGTCGGTGGGCGAGCACGAGGCGACCATTCGCCTGCGTGACGACCTCACCGCCGTGATCACCCTCGTGGTGGTCGCCAGCAAGTAGCAGCAGCCCGGTGATCGAGTAGGCGCGCAGCGCCATACCCAGATCGAGGCACAACGGATGCCGCAGCCCGGCCCTCGCAGAGGGTTCCGGTCTGCGGCATCCGCCTTTGCGGCCGCGCCGCGGTGCAGGCCTGGCCAGGCGCCCGACCTGCCTCCGCACTACGCGATCCGCCGCCGCACGACAGCGGCGCCGCCGGCCATGATGAGCGCGAGGCCCATCAGAAGCGCGGCGAGTCCGCCGGTCCCCCCCGTTGCGGCGAGCTGGGTCGAGCTGACCGACGCGGTGGCACCGATCGGCTCAGTGGTCTGACCAGAGGTTCCCGGTGTGCCGGAGGTTCCCGGTGCGCCGGGGTCTCCGGGGGTTCCCGGGGTGCCGGGGGTTCCGGGGGTGCCGCTCGCGCCGGGGGTTCCCGGTGTTCCGGGGGTGCCGGGG
>DASQLG010000073.1:0-15086 GCA_035630115.1 Microbacterium sp.
GGCGATCTGGTAGATCGACACGAGGCGGTCGTAGGCACGGTGCGCGACGAAGTCGTAGGTCTCCTGGCTGTAGGGCAGGAAGACCGGGAACTCCTTGATCTCCTTCGCCGCAGTGCTCGCGACGACGTTCTGCGCGGCCACGAGCTGCTTGAGGAAGGGTTTGGAGGCCTCGAGGCCCTCGGCCACGACCTGCTCGTTCGGCTTGACGGCGCCGCCCTTGATCAGGTTCCACGAACCTTCGGTGGCCTCGGCCTCGACCATCATGATCGCGACGTCCTCGTTGCCCTCGGCATCGGTGATGACACGACCGGCGACGATGAGGTCGAACACGGCCTCTTCGAGCTGGGTCACGGTCGGGAAGGCGATCCACTGGTCGGCGTTGTCGCCGTGTCCGGGGATGAGCGCGAGGCGCACGCCGGCGATCGGTCCCGAGAACGGCAGACCGGAGATCTGGGTCGACAGCGACGCGGCGTTGATCGCGAGAGCGTCGTAGAACTCGCCCGGAGCGATCGACAGGACGGTGACGACGATCTGGACCTCGTTGCGGAGTCCGTCGACGAACGACGGGCGCAGCGGACGGTCGATCAGACGGCAGACGAGGATCGCCTCGGTCGACGGGCGGCCCTCACGGCGGAAGAACGAGCCGGGGATCTTTCCGGCGGCGTAGGAGCGCTCCTCGACGTCGACCGTCAGCGGGAAGAAGTCGAAGCCTTCGCGAGGGTGCTTGCCGGCGCTGGTGGCCGACAGGAGCATCGTCTCCTCGTCGAGGTAAGCGGCGACGGCGCCCTGCGCCTGCTGGGCGAGGCGTCCGGTTTCGAAGCGGACGGTGCGGGTTCCGAAGCGGCCGTTGTCGAGAACGGCTTCTGCGGCGGTGATTTCTGGACCTTCCAAGAGGTCTCTCCTTCTTTTTTTATGCTCGCGGATCCGTGTGACGCGCGAGCGTTCGAAGGAGCAGGAACAGGCAGATTATCGGCGCACGACAGTCCGTCGCGCTGTACCTGCGCTGGTCACCAGTAGAAGACCACCCGGCGGAACGACCGACGGGGAACCCACCACAGGGGACCAGCTTGCTGCCGGCCTGCTCCACTGTGCCCATTTCAGGCGTAGTGCTCATGTTGAATTGAGCGGATGCCCGAGGGCAACCCGACCAATCCTATCAGCGGGAGGCCGGACTCCGATCTCTGGCCCGCGCAGGCGATGCCCGCCTAGGCTGGGGGTCATGAGCACCGACGACAAATCCGCTGGCGCGGCATCCGACGAGATGAAGCGCAAGTTCAAAGAAGCGCTCGACAAGAAGAACGCACAGCAGCGCAACGGCGAGGCGCACCTGGACGGCGAATCCGTCGTCCACGATGCCCACGGGCCCGCATCGCAGAAGCGCGAGTTCCGCCGCAAGAGCGGCTGAGTCAGGACAGCACGAAGCCCGCCTGCATGACGCAGGCGGGCTTTCGTGCTTTCCGAAGGCGGGCTCAGGAGCGCAGCGCCAGCTCGCGCTCGCGCGCCCGCTCTTCCTTCGCCTCCGCCTCGGCGACGGCGGCCTCTTCCAGACCCTGCGTTCCGACGGCATCCTTCGACTCGGACATGCCGTCGTGGTCGTCGCCCGACATCGTCGTCTCGTCGAACGGCAGCTCGCCGCGCAGCACCTGGCGGACGCGGGTGGAGTCGACCTCCTTGACCCAGGTGCCGATGAGGAGCGTCGCCACCGCGTTTCCGGTGAAGTTCGTGATCGCACGGCCTTCCGACATGAAGCGGTCGATTCCGACGATCACTCCGACGCCGTCCACCAGGTCGGGGCGGTAGGCCTGGAGTCCGCCGGCGAGCGTCGCGAGCCCGGCACCGGTGACCCCGGCAGCGCCCTTCGAGGCGATGACCATGAACAGCAGGAGACCGATCTGCTCGCCGATCGACATCGGCATCCCCATTCCGGACGCGATGAACAGCGATGCCATCGTGAGGTAGATCGCCGTGCCGTCGAGGTTGAACGAGTAGCCGGTCGGAACGGTGATGCCGACGACGGGCTTCGCCACGCCCAGGTGCTCCATCTTGGCGATGAGGCGCGGCAGGGCGGACTCGGACGAGGACGTGCCCACGATCAGCAGGTACTCACGGGCGAGGTACTTCATGAGGCTGAACAGGTTGACCCGCGTCACGACGTACAGGAGAGTGCCCAGGATGCCGATGATGAAGATCGCGCACGTGATGTAGAAGGCGATCATGAGCACCCCGAGGCTGATGATGGCGGCGAATCCGGTCTTGCCGACCACCGCCGCGATCGCTCCGAAGGCGCCGAGCGGGGCCAGCCACAGGATCATGCCGAGGATGCGGAACACCAGCGCCTGCAGGTTCTTGACCGCGTTCATGATCGGCTCGCCCTTGGGGCCCATCTGCTGCAGGGCGAAGCCGACGAGGAGGGCGATGAACAGCACCTGCAGCACGCTCTCGCCGGTGAAGGCGGAGAAGAAGGTCGTCGGAATGATGCCCAGGATGAACTCCTGCGTCGTCTTGGCCTCGGTGGCGCCGGCGTCGTAGCTCGAATCCGTCATGTTCAGACCCTCGCCCGGGTGGATGAGGTTGCCGACGACCAGGCCGATCGCGAGGGCGAAGGTCGTCATGATCATGAAGTACAGCAGCGCGAGGCCGCCGATCTTGCCCACCGTCGCGGCCTTCGCGATCGAACCGACGCCGACCACGATCGTGCAGAAGATGATCGGAGCGATCATCATCTTGATCAGCGCGACGAAGCCCTTGCCGATCGGCTCGAGCGCGATTCCGACCTCGGGCCACACCAGGCCGATCGTGGCTCCCAGCACGACCGCGATGATGACCGAGACGTAGAGCCACGTGTGCTTGTCCCACGATGTCTTGCCGCGCCGCCAGTTGTAGCCGGGGAGTGTGAACGATTGTGTCTTGGGCATCTGAAGAGCCATCTTCGCCTCCGATTGGGAATGAAACTTCACTGTTCTCGGGCCGCCGATCCGCCACCCGTCCTGCGAGTACTCTGGGCGACGGATGCCGGGTGCCCCGGGTTGTGGTCGTATTGGTCTCGACCGGATCGTCGCGAGGAGGCGTATGGCCATCGGACGCGGAGCGAGCGCGGCATCCCGCGTGTTCGTCGCGTTCCTGGGCGCCGTCGTGGTGATCACGGGCCTGCTGGTCGTGCTGCTGGCCTTCCAGGCGCAGGCGACCGAGCGTGCGGAGGCCGAGGCCGTGACGCTCGCGGTCGCGCGCACGGTCGCCGAGATGCCTGAGGTGGCCGCTGCCGTCACGACCGGGTCCGACGCGTCCGCGACCGCGGAGCTGCAGCCGGTCGCCGAGCGGATCATGGCGGAGACCCCGATCGACTTCGTGACGATCATGACCACCGACGGCATCCGCCTGACCCATCGCGATCCGGCCGAGATCGGCAAGCCCTACCTGGGCACGATCGGACCCGGCCTGGAAGGGCAGACCCTGACGGAGGAGGCGGTCGGAACGCTCGGCCCCTCGCTGCGCTCGGTCGTGCCGGTGACCTCGGGCGGCGAGGTGGTCGCCCTGGTCTCGGCGGGCATCACCCTCGGCAGCGTCGGGAGCGGCGTGCTCCGGCAGGTGCCGTTCGTGATCGCGATCGCCGTCGCGCTGGCCGCCGTCGGGCTCGCGGCCGCCTGGTTCGCCGGCCGATTCACCCGCAGGATCGCCGGGGACCTGCCGGCCAGCGCCGTGCGCGATGCGGTCTCGTCGTACGAATCGGTGCGCACTCTCGGCGAGGCGCTGCGCGCCCAGACCCACGAGCACGGCAACCGCATGCACACGGCGGTCGCCCTGCTCGAGCTGGGCCGCACCGACGAGGCGATCGGCATCCTGACCGAGACCTCCCGTCAGAGCCAGGAGCTGGTCGATCAGGTCGCCGCCCGGCGCGAGGGAGACCCGACGGTGGGCGCTCTGCTGCTCGGCAAGGCCGCGCAGGCCCGCGAGCGGGGGGTGGACTGGAACGCCGAGATCGACCCTGCCGCCCCTCGCAGCACCCTGAGTCCGGTCGATGCCGTGTCGGTGGTCGGCAACCTGATCGACAACGCGATGGATGCCGCGGCCGCCGGCCCCGCACCACGCTGGGTACGCGTCGTGTTCGCCCCCGCCGCCGGCGGGGCGCTGGAGATCGCGGTCTCGGACTCCGGAGCGGGAGTGCCCGCTGAACTGCGGGAGAGGGTCTTCGAGCACGGCTTCTCCACGAAGCCTGCGGGCGCGGACGGCCGGGGCGTGGGGCTGGCCCTGGTGCGCTCGATCGTGGAGGCATCCGGGGGCGCCGTGGACGTGGCGGCCGCTCCCACGATGTTCCAGGTCATCCTCCCCGGGAGGAAGCCGTGATCCACGTGCTTCTGGTCGACGACGACGCGCTCACGCTCGAACTGCACCGCACCTACCTCGAGCGCCTCGACGGCTTCCGCGTGGTCGCCGAGTGCACGGGCGCCCGCGCCGCCGTCACGGCGATCCTCGAGCGTCCTCCGGCGGACGGCATCGACCTCGTGCTGCTGGACATGACGATGCCCGACGGCACCGGGCTCGACGTGCTGCGGCACGTCCGCGCGCGGGCCGCGGACGTCGACGTGATCGCCGTGACCGGTGTCCGCGACGCGGAGGTCGTGCGGCAGATGGTGGGGCTGGGCGTGGCGCAGTACCTGGTCAAACCCTTTCCCTTCGCGGTGTTCCGCGAACGGCTCGAGCAGTACCGCGCCTACCGCGAGCGTGCGCGCGAAGCGTCGGGTCCGGCGACGCAGGCCGAGATCGACGCGATGCTCGGCGCCCTGCGGCCCAGCACGCCCGCCGCCCTCCCGAAGGGCCTGTCGGCGGACACTCTCGAGCGGGTGACGGCCGGCGTCCGCGAACACGGCCCGCTCTCCGCTGCAGAGGCGGCCGCGACGCTGGGCATGTCGAGGGTCGCCGCGCGCCGCTACCTCGAGCACCTCGCTGAAGAGGGCCGCGTCATCCGCTCCGCGCGCTACGGCACGCCCGGGCGCCCCGAGACCGAGTACCGCTGGCAGCCGTGACGACGGGCGCGAGCATGGCAGCGGACACGACGGGGTACGACGCCGGATTCCTCGGCGTCGATGTCGGGATGCCGCAGCCGTTCGGCGCCCGTGCGCTGGTCGCTCTGCCGTACCTGCGCTTCACGGTCATCCTGGACACGCGCCGCCGCCTGGCAGCGGTGACGGCGGTCAACATCGACGGGGGCACTCTGCAAGACCTGCCCCGCACAGGCGACTGGGACCTCGATCCCCGCGTGCCGGCCGATCATCAGGCGGGTCCGGCGCTGTATGCGGACAATGACCTGGATCGCGGCCACCTCGTGCGCCGGCGCGACCCGGGCTGGGGTTCGGTTGCCGAGGCGCGCGCGGCGACGGAGGCGACGTTCGTCTACCCCAATGCCGCTCCTCAGGCATCCGTCTTCAACCAGTCGAAGGACCTGTGGGTCGGGCTCGAGGACCACGTCCTCCAGTACGCCGACTCGACGGATCAGCGTGTGTCGGTCTTCACGGGCCCGGTCCTCGATCCGGACGATCCGCTGTATCGCGGCATCCGGATTCCCCGGCGATTCTGGAAGGTCGCCGCCTGGGTGGTCACATCACCCGGTCGCGCACCGGTGCTGTCGGCGGCAGGCTTCATCCTCGACCAGTCGGATCTGATCCCGAGCGGAGACGCCGCCTCTGCGATCCCGCCGCTCGGGTCGTTCCGCACGTTCCAGGTGCCGATCGCCGACATCGCCCGACTCACGGAAATCGACTTCGGCCCCCTCCACGCCGGTGACGTCATGCCTCCCGGAGAGGGGCTCGCCGACCGGTGGACTGAGCTGCGTCGACCCTCCGACATCCGGCTCTAGACGGACTGGACGGCGTACGGCTTCTCGGCGGAACGATTCTGGAACTCGAGGATCGCGGGATTGCGCACCTCGCCGTCACTGACCTCGATCGCCCGGAGGATCGTGTCGCTGCCCTCCCACGCCGCCGCGCCGCCCATGACGACCGGCAGGAAGCCGAGCAGGGCTTCGCTGATCTCCCAGCTCGCCGAGTTCCACAGGTACGACGGGCTGTGGTCGACGGCGTAGTAGTTGATGTTGCCGCCGACGGTGAACATCGGGTCGGCGAAGCCCGTCGGACGCGCCCACTCGAAGGCCATGCCCTCATCGCACGAGACGTCCACGATGAGGCTCCCCGAACGGAAAGCGGCCAGATCCGCGGTCTTCAGGTACAGGAGCGGGCGGTTCGGGTCCTGCAGCGTGCAGTTGACGACGATGTCGCTCTCGGCCAGGAACGGAGCCAGCGGCACGCGCCCGTCGTCGGTGATCACCTCGCTCAGATACGGACCGTCGTCGTGATCGAACTGGATCATCCGCGCCGCATGGATCGGCGAGGCGACGGAGGCGGTGCGGCGGTTCGTGAGGACGCGCACGTCGTGCACGCCATGTGCGCGCAGAGCCGTGACCGCTCCGCGGGCCGTCGCCCCGAACCCGATCACCACCGCGGTCAGTCGGCGCCCGTAGTCGCCGGTGGAGCCGCACAGCTGGAGCGCGTGCAGCACCGAGCAGTACCCGGCGATCTCGTTGTTCAGGTGGAAGACGTGGAGGCCGAACGTGCCATCGCTGCCCCAGTGGTTCATCGCTTCGAAGGCGATCGTCGTCAGCCGCTTGTCCAGCGCGATCTGGGTCATCGCTTCGTCCTGCACGAGGTGCGGCCAGCCCCACAGCACCTGGCCGTCGCGCATGTCGCGCAGGTCCTGATGCTGCGGCTTGGGCAGGAGGAGCACGTCGGATGCCGCGATGAGATCGGCGCGACCCAGGATGCCGCCGACCAGGGGCGCCAGCTCGGCGTCTGCGACCCCGAACCGCTCGCCGTACCCCGTCTCCAGAAGCACGCTCGGTCGCAGCTCGTCGGGGATCCGCTCGAGATGACCGGGATGCAGCGGCACACGACGCTCGTCCGGCTTGCGGGAGGCGCCGACGACGCCCAGGACCAAGGGTGTGCGGGCAGGCATGATCGTCTTCTTCCCTCACGGGGGTCGAGCCGACTCCGTGGTCCCGACGCTATCAGGCGGTCGTGTTGCTACTCCCCCGCGAGCCCGCCGAGGAGGTGGCCGAACGAGCGCCCCTCCCCCAGGTAGTTGGCCGGGTCGAAGGGGTCGGCCTCGACGGCGGGCGTGCGCCGCGCGATCGCCTCGGCCAGCTCGCGGGCACCGCGCTCGACACGCTCGCCCAGTGGCGCGACCTGGTCTCCGGAGGCACCCCAGTCGCTGGATGCCGCGAACACCCCGGTCGAGACCGGCTCGGCATGCAGGTACGTGAACAGCGGCCGGATGGCGTAGTCGATCGCGAGGGAGTGTCGCGCCGTTCCGGCGTTCGCGCCGATCAGGACCGGCTTCCCGTTCAGGGCGTCGGGGTCGAGGATGTCGATGAACGACTTGAACAGGCCGGAGTAGCTCGTCGAGAAGATCGGAGTCACGGCGATCACGGCGTCCGCCGACACCACCGTGTTGATCATCGTCTCCAGGGCGGGCGGCGCGAAGCCGGTCAGGAGGTTGTTCGTGATGTCGTGCGCGTAGTCGCGCAGCTCGAACACATCGACCTCGGCCTCGATGTCGCGCTCGGCGAGCTGGCGGACCGTGGCGGACGCCAGGCGGTCGGCGAGGAGGCGCGTCGAGGACGGGTTCGACAGACCGGCCGAGACGACGGCGATGCGACGCGTGGCCATCTCAGGCGTCCTTCCTGGTCGCGGCGGCACCGAAGGAGGATCCGGCCGCGACCGCCGCCTCACGGTAGGGCGATCCGCCGGTCAGATTGTCTCCGCGGTTCGGGTTGGGCACCTTGGCCTGCGGTGTCTGGTCGCCGTACTTCGCCGCGACGAGCGATGCGTGGCTCGGCGCGTCGGGCACGTCGGCGGGGCGGTTCCTCGCGAGCTCCTTGCGGAGCACCGGAACGACCTCGCCACCGAGGATGTCGAGCTGCTCGAGCACGGTCTTCAGCGGCAGGCCCGCGTGGTCCATGAGGAACAGCTGGCGCTGGTAGTCGCCGAAGATGTCGCGCATGCCCGCGTAGCGGTCGATGACCTGCTGCGGCGAACCGACCGTCAGCGGGGTCATCTCGGTGAAGTCCTCCATCGACGGACCGTGGCCGTACACCGGCGCGTTGTCGAAGTACGGGCGAAACTCGCGGACGGCCTCCTGCGAGTTCGAGCGCATGAAGACCTGGCCGCCGAGACCGACGATCGCCTGCTCGGGCGTGCCGTGCCCATAGTGGGCGAACCGCTGGCGGTAGAGCGTGATCAGGCGCTGGTAGTGCTCGGAGGGCCAGAAGATGTTGTTCGCGAAGAAGCCGTCGCCGTAATACGCGGCCTGCTCGGCGATCTCGGGGGTGCGGATGGATCCGTGCCACACGAAGGGAGGCACGTCATCGAGAGGCCGCGGCGTGGAGGTGAAACCCTGCAGCGGGGTGCGGAACTTGCCCTCCCAGTCCACGACGTCTTCGCGCCACAGCTTGTGCAGCAGCGCGTAGTTCTCGATCGCGAGCGGAAGGCCTTGGCGGATGTCCTGGCCGAACCACGGATAGACCGGGCCGGTGTTGCCGCGCCCGAGCATCAGGTCGGTGCGCCCGCCCGAGACGTGCTGAAGCATCGCGTAGTCCTCGGCGATCTTGACCGGGTCGTTCGTGGTGATCAGGGTCGTCGCTGTGGACAGGATGAGACGATCGGTCTGCGCGGCGATGTAGGCCAGCGTCGTGGTGGGCGAAGA
The DNA here is from genome assembly GCA_035630115.1 of Microbacterium sp. Taxonomy (GTDB): domain Bacteria; phylum Actinomycetota; class Actinomycetes; order Actinomycetales; family Microbacteriaceae; genus Microbacterium. The sequence continues at coordinate 8,752 of DASQLG010000073.1, forward strand.
TGACCAGAACGGCGGGTTGTGGTGCTCGCCGAGCGCGAAGACGTCGAGTCCGACCTGCTCCGCGTGCGTGGCGAGCGTGATCGTGTTGCGGATCTTCTCGGCCTCGCTGGGCGTACGGCCGGTGGTCGGATCCTCGGTGATGTCGCTCACCGTGAAGATGCCGAACTGCATGGCCGGCGCATCGGGTGTGGGGATGGTGTCGTTCACGATCGCTCTCCGATTCGGGATGCTCCGCATCCGCTTCTATTCAGGTGAATGTATTCGGTAGAACACCGTCGAGTCGAATCTATTCCCCCCGCCCCGGGTCGCGTGATGCGGCGCCTGCCGATCTCCTCGTGATGCGCCCGGTCAGGATAGGGTGGCGATCGCCGCCATGACCGAACCATCCCGCCCGGCCGCCGCCGCCGCAGCCTCCGCCCCCGGCGCACCGCCGACCGGCGTGGCGCGCCCGAAGCGGCGCGTGCCGTTCTGGGACAACGCGCGCTTCGCCTGCATCGTTCTGGTGGTGCTGGGGCATGCCGTCCAGCGACTCACGTACGACTCCGACGTCGCGCTGGCGCTCTACCTGCTGATCTATGCGTTCCACATGCCGGCGCTGGCGATCATCTCGGGATACTTCTCGAAGTCGGACGCCCCGGGGCGACGCCAGATGGCGCGCGTCATCACCGACATCCTGCTGCCGTATGTGATCTTCGAAGCGCTCTGGACTCTCACGAAGTGGCTCGTGGAGGGCCAGGCGAATCCGAACCTGACCCAGCCGTCGTGGACGCTGTGGTTCCTGCTCGCGCTGGGCATCTTCCGGCTCGTGCTGCCCTACCTCGCGCTTCTGAGGTGGCCGCTGCTGTGGACCGTGGTGATCTCGATCGGCGCCGGGTATCTGCCGAACATCGACTCCACTCTGTCGCTTTCCCGCACACTGGGTCTGCTGCCCTTCTTCGCGCTCGGATGGTGGCTGCGCGACCGCGATGTCGTGGACCGCCTCCGCCTGCTGCGCCACCGCCCGTGGTGGGTCGTCGGATCGGCGGCGATCGTGCTGGGGGTGGCGGCCTGGAGCGCATTGTTCTTCCTGGACGGCTGGCGGGAGATGAACCTGCGCGCCTGGCTGTTCTACGACCAGAACTACTCGTCCATCGGCGGCACGGACTGGTGGGCCGGGGGCGTCCGCATCGCGGTCATGGCCGTCGCGCTGATCCTCTCGGCCGCATTCTTCGCCCTCCTGCCGCGTCGCACGCACTGGTGGACCCATTTCGGTCAGTACACGATGTACGTCTATCTGCTGCATTCCTTCGTGCTCTACCCGTTCCGCGAATCGGGCGTGCTGCGCGACCTGGATCCCATCTGGATCTGGCTGCCGATCGTGGTCGTCGGATCGGTGCTCATCGCGCTCGGTCTCGCGACCAAGCCCGTGCGCGCCGTCTTCAGGCCGCTCGTGGAGCCGCGTCCGGGTTGGCTGTTCGCCGACCCGACCCTTGCGGGCCGTGACGGGAGGCGCCTCGACCCGACCGGATCCCGCCGACCCCGCGAGGAACCGCGGGCTGCGCGCCCGCGGGCGGACCCGCGGCAGAACGGCTGACGCTCGGCGCGGCGATCGGTAATGAGAGGCAACATACCGCCGCGGTGCCGCAGCCGACGCCTATCGTCGGTCCATGCCTGATCTCTCCCTGCCCGTCCTCGACCTGTCGCGGCTGGACGCCGGTCCGGAATCGGCCGCGGCGTTCCGCGACGACCTGCGCGCGGCGACCCACGACGTCGGGTTCTTCTACCTGACCGGCACCGGCATCTCGCCCGAGCTGGAGCAGAGGCTTCATCGCGCGGCGCGCGACTTCTTCGTCCTTCCCGAAGCCGACAAGCTCGCGATCGAGAACGTCAAGAGTCCCCACTTCCGCGGCTACACGCGCGTCGGCGGCGAGCGGACGCAGGGCCGGGTGGACTGGCGCGAGCAGATCGACATCGGACCCGAGCGCACCGCGATCGCCGACCCCACCGCGCCGGACTACGCACGCCTGATCGGACCGAACCTCTGGCCGGACGCCCAGCCGGTGCTGCGCGATGTGGTCTCCGTGTGGCACGACCACCTGTCCGGCGTCGCCCGCAAGCTCCTGCGCGCGTGGGCAGTGGCGCTCGGTGCACCCGAGTCCTATTTCGACCAGCACTTCGGGGAACCGTCGACGCTCATCAAGATCGTGCGATACCCCGGTAAGGACGACCCGACGCCGCAGCAGGGCGTCGGCGCCCACAAGGACTCCGGAGTCCTCACGCTGCTGTGGGTCGAGCCCGGCAAGGGGGGACTCCAGGTTCAGCGCGACGGTGAGTGGGTCGACGCTCCGTCGGTGCCCGGGGCCTTCGTCGTGAACATCGGAGAACTCCTCGAGTACGCCACGCAAGGCTACCTGATCGCGACGAATCATCGGGTGGTCTCCCCGCTGTACCCCGATGACCGGATCTCGGTGCCGTTCTTCTTCAATCCGGCGCTGGACGCCCGGCTGCCGATCATCGACCTGCCCGACGAGCTCGCCGCGGAAGCCCGCGGTGTCACCAAGGATCCGGCGAATCCGATTCACGCCCTCTATGGGGAGAACGCGCTCAAGTCACGGCTGCGCGCCCATCCGGACGTCGCGGCGATCCACCACGCCGACCTTGTCGCCGCCCGCGCCCCGGCATCCGCCTGACCGCACGACGCGGCACGCCGCCACGTTCCCGGCCCGTTCGAACGGGCGGGCCGGGAGTACCGGCACGGGCCGAAAAGGCTCTCAGCCGAGCAGCTTGGCCTTCGCGGCGGCGAACTCCTCGTCGCTGAGGATGCCGGCATCCTTCAGCGAGGCGAGCTTCTGCAGCTCGGCAACAAGATCGGTCCCACCCGCGGGAGCAGCCGGCGCGGCCGGCGCGTACTGCGGAGGGGGCGGGGCGTACTGCGCCGCCGCGGCCTGAGCGGCGGCATCGACCTGCGCCTGCTGCTCCGCGGCGGCAGCCTGCTGCTGGTCGTACTGGTTCTGCGCCTTCTCCTGCTGGTGACGCGACACACTGCCGCTGACCGCGGTGGCCGTTCCCGCCACGACGGCGGTGCGCGCAGCCATTCCGATGAGGCCGGGACGGCCCCTTCTTCCTAGAGGCATGCTCTTTCTCCTTCGTTGTGCGGGTTATGCCGCATCGTGTGGTTCGTGTTCATTCGCTGCCAGGGTCGACGGCGCCCGGGCCCGACTCGGAGGGCGCGGTGCCGGCCGGCACCGGGTTGACGGAGACGACCTCCATGTGCAGGTCGTCGAATGCGGCCAGCAGGCCCAGCAGGCGGGGCTGGTCCTCGACATCGCCGACGACGTGGGTCAGCCCGTCGTCGTCGCCGGCGACCCTGAAGCCGTCCAGCGCAGCGATGAGCTCGTCGCTCATCCGACCACGCACGACGACCTCGAAAACGCGCGATGTCATGTTGACTCCTCGCCCGATGCGGTCCGACTGCTCGTGATCCATACTGGTCTCCGGCCCTCGACGGACCGTCATCCCGAGAGGATGATTCACACTGCGCCTCTATTTTGGGGACCGAGGGCGAGATGACGACGAGGAATGCGGTGCCGGCGACACCCGCCCACACGGTGGATCGCCCGGCTCTCCGGGCGCGCCTCGACCGCGCCCTCGGGGCCCCGCTGACCCTCGTCGTCGCCCCCGCCGGATCGGGCAAGACCGTGCTGCTCGCGCAATGGGCGGCATCCCGCACCGATCTGGCTTTCGTGTGGGTCGACGTCGAACGCGCCGACGACGATCCGATCGGCTTCGCCCGCAAGCTGCTGGGGCGACTCAGCACGCTGGAACCGACGGCAACGGAGCTCGGGCCGCTCCTCACTGTCGGCGGCGGCCTCGGGCAGCCTCTGATGGAGTCCGTCCGCGCCGTCCTCGCGGAACACCCCGGCGCGGTCCTCGTCTTCGACGATCTGCACAGCCTCACCAATCGCGCGATCATCGACGACCTCTGGTGGCTCGCCGATCATCTGCCCCCGTCGGCGCACATGGTGTTCTCGTCGCGCGGCGACCTGAGGCTCGCCCTCAGTCGGCACCGCCTGCGGTACGCGCTCCTGGAACTGCGCGGAGCGGAGCTGGCCTTCGATGACGACGTCGCCGCTGAAGTGCTCCGCCGCATCGCGGGCGTGTCCGCCGCACGGGCGACCCTGGCCTCCGTCATGCACACGACCGAAGGCTGGGCGGCGGGAGTGCAGCTCACCGCGATCAGCATGCGACATCAGGACGATCCCGACCTTTTCACGCAGCGGCTCGCCGGGACGGACCGGCTCATCTCGGACTACCTCAGCGAAGAGGTGCTCAGCGCGCAGTCCGCCGAACGTCGGGATCTGCTCTTGCGGCTCTCGGCCTTCGATCGGATGTCACCGGCGCTCGTGGAGTCCGTGCTCGGCGTCGGCGACGCCGCCGCCCTGTTCGACGAGCTCGAGCGCGACTCGATGTTCCTCGTCGCGATCGACGGGCAGCACGAGTGGTTCCGGTTCCACCACCTGTTCCGCGATCTGCTCCGGTACCGTCTGCGAGCGCGGTATCCCGATGACGAGGTGCGCATCGTGACGGCGGCCGCGGACTGGTTCCTCGAGCACGGCGACGTCTCTTCGGCGATCGAATGCCTGCTGCACGCCCGATCGTGGGATCGGGCGATCGAGATGATCCTGCAACGGGGTCGCGAGGTGTACGAGCACGGCCAGGCCGCCTCGGTGGCCCAATGGCTCGCCAAGATTCCCGAATCCGAGCGGACGGCTCGACCCGAGGCCGACGCGCTGTACGCGATCGTGCTCGGGATGAGCGGCCAGGCGGCGCTGGGCGAGGACCTGCTCCGCGCACTGACCGCGCGAGCCGGCCTCGACCGCGGCATCGCGCTGATCGCGCAGGCCTACATCGCGGCCCGGGTGCAGTTCCGACCCCAGGTCGCCGTCTCCATCGAAGCGGCTCGCGAGTCGCTCCGGCTTCTGCACGAGAGCGCCGACGTCACCCCACCCGACATCATCGGGGTGACCCAGCGGCCGCTGCTGGAGACACTCACGCTCGTCTCACTCGGGCGTGCTCACCTGCTTGCCGGTGACGTGGCCGAGGCACGACGTGTTCTGCGTCTCAGCGTGCAGTCGCCCGGCGGCCAGTACTCGGTCTACCGGGTGCACCTCCTGGGGTCGCTGGCGCTCGCCGAGGCGTGGTCCGGACGGCTCCGCATCGCTGAGCAGCTCGCCGACGAGGCCCTCCTGCTCGCTCGTGATGTGCACCTGCTGCTGCATCCCGCCCCTGCTGACGCGTACCTGGCCCTGTCCCTCGTCGCGATCCACCGGGGCCGTCCCCAGGCGGCGTCCTTCGCACGGCACGAAGGCGAGGTGCGTGCCGCGTCGAATCGTCGCACCCAGCTCATGTGGATCGCGTACCTCCACGGTGTGCTGGCCGGAGAAATGCCATCCCCGTCGAAAGAGCCGGGCAGTTCCGCTCCTCCCATCGTGCGGGAAGTTCTCGATGCAGCCGCGTACCGCGCGCAGCGCGTCGCAGGCCACGGAGGCACGGCTCTGAGCGGACCTCGATCGTGGTCTCCGGTGCTCGTGGAGTGCGTCAGCCAAGCGTTGGCGGACAGGCGCGTGGCTGACGCGCGGACGATGCTGGATGCCGCGGCCTTCGTTCCGCGGGAGGATCTTCCGCTGGCCACTGTCGAGCATGAAGTGCTGACAGCGTGGCTCGCCCACGGGGAGGGCCGTGCAGCCGAAGCCCGGAGGCACCTGACCCAGGCGCTCGAGCTCGCGGAGGAGCACGGCATCGTCTCTGCTTTCGTCTGGGCAGGCGCCGAGGTGATCAAGCTCGTCGAAACCCTCCCCGCCCCGCCAACGCCGTTCCGGAGGGAGCTTCTCGCCTGCGCACGCGAGCAGCTGCGCCCGCTGTCGGACGACACGCTCGGCGAACCGCTCACGGGCCGCGAGCGCGAGCTGCTCGCGTATCTGCCGACGCGGCTGACCAATGCGGAACTCGCCGCCCAGTTCTTCGTGTCGGTCAACACGATCAAGACCCACATGGCCCACATCTACCGGAAACTGGATGCCGTAAATCGCACGGCCGCTGTGGAACGGGCGACCGAGCTCGGCATGCTCTGAAAGACCGGCGTGAGGAGCCGGGCAAGCGGAAAGGCCGCCCCACACCGGGGACGGCCTTTCAGAAAGCGATATGCGCTGGGTGCGACTAGCGGCGGAGTCCGAGGCGCTCGATCAGCGAGCGGTAGCGCGCGATGTCGATGTCCTGGAGGTAGCCGAGCAGACGACGGCGCTGACCGACGAGCAGGAACAGCCCACGACGCGAGTGGTGGTCGTGCTTGTGCTCCT
>DASQLG010000074.1:0-5481 GCA_035630115.1 Microbacterium sp.
CCTCGCCCGCCCACCGATGGCTGTGGTCACGCGAGGCCGCGGCCAGGGCAGCTGCCTCGATCCCCTCGAACGCAGCGAGCGCGGCATCCCGATCGAGGATCCCGAGCCGGCTGTAGACGCGACCCGCGATCGTGTGGGCGCGGATGTTCGCGACCGACAGCGCCCGATCGACCGGCCCCTGCTCGATGCCGATGCTCTGCAGCCTGGCGAGCGGGAAGATCGCGAGCTTGCGCCAGATCGCGCCGCGCCGCATGAGCAGCGCATCCGGCAGGAGCAGGAAGCCGTTGCGCTTCCACGACAGCAGCCGCAGCACGCGCGCTCGGCGCGGGGTGTTCGTATAGGGGTCGTCGGGCCGCGGGCCGAGCAGCCCGTGCTCGAACACGAGCGGCCACTCGTTCTCGGGCAGGTCGGGCATGAGCAGCCGCAGCACGCGCTCGACGTCGTCGCGCGTGCCGACCGGCAGCACGGTCGCGAACTGGTCGTTGGCGCCGTCGGCGAGCCCGCGGCCCGAGAGCCGGTTGACGGTGATCTCCCACCACCCCGCCGGACGCCAGAGCACCGACTGCGACACCTCCACCGCGTGCACACGGCCAGGGGGCAGGATCTCGGTGATCGTGGTGAACAGGCCGAACGTGATGCGGACGCCGCTCGGGGTGGGGGCGATCGAGTAGCGGAGAGAGCGGGTGATAGTGCGCACCCAGTACGCGCCGAATCCGATCAGCGCGGGAACGAGGCTGAACAGCACCCACGGTGTTCCCGCGATCGACCCGACGATGATCGCGATGATGATCGCGATGAGCCACAGCGTGGAGGTGCTCAGGAGTCGCGAGGCGATCAGCCGGCCGACGGGAATGTGCACGACCGACTCGGGCTCGCCGACCGGCTCCTCGGCTCCGGAGATGAGCCCGTTGATGCCGGCGCTGACGACGGATGCCGCAGCGGCTCGACGCGTCGGACCCGCACCGCCCGGTGCGGTTGCGGCATCCGCCCGTGCCTCGGCCAGCCTCCTGCCCGACGCGAGCCGCAGGATGTCGGCGCGCACCGCCTCAGCGTTGGACGTGGAGAGGTACTCGAGCTTGACGTTGGAGTCCAGGCCCGCGCCGACGACCTCGAGCTTGGCCATGCCGACCAGGCGGGCGAACATCGGCCGCGTGAGGTTGACGCCCTGGACGCGGTCGAGGGGCGCACGACGGTGCGTGCGGAAGAGCACTCCGCTGCGCACCTCGACGTCGTCTCCGGTGATGCGGAAGGTGTGGAACCGCCACGAGAGGTAGAACAAGCCGATCAGCACCAGCAGGATGCCGAGTACGGCGAGCCCGGCGACGAGGTAGAGGTTGTTCGCGATGATGAAATCGACCGGATCGCCGCCCCGCCACTCCTCCACCTCGACGTCGATGTCGATGTCGTCGTCGAGCCACGGCAGGAACAGGAACACGAGTCGATCGCGCAGATTCGCGATGACGATGCCCGCGATCACGACCAGGACCAGGCCTCCGCGGAACAGGGGGGTCAGCGGATGGAGCCGGTGCCACTCGCCGTCGCTCAGCTTCGGCGCGGCGACGCGGGCCTGCGCGACCGGTGCCGCGGGGGCATCCGCCGGCTGCGAGGGGGAGGGCAGATCGCTCACAGACCCGTCCGGCGTGCCTCGGCGACATCGACCAGGGTGTCGCGCAGCTGCTCGGCGGCCTCCTGCTTCAAACCCGGAATGACGACGCCGGTGGATGCCGCGGCGGTCACGAGCTTGAGCTGGGCGATGCCGAACCCGCGGTCGAGCGGGCCGTGCGTGATGTCCACGAGCTGCATCCGGCCGTACGGAACGGCGACGACGCGCTGCCACAGGATGCCGCGGCGGAACACCAGGTCGTCGCGGCGCAGCTGGTAGCCGTAGGCGCGCGCCTGTCGCGGCGTGATGATGATCGTCCAGGCCAGGATGCCGAGGAAGATGCCGCCCGGGATCCATGCCCACCATTGACCCCACACGAGCGTCACGAACAGCACAGCGGCCAGCACGATGAGGAAGACGACGCCGATCGAGATGAGCTGCACCCACACGTACTGACGCGCGAGCTGGTGCCACGTTCCGTCGCCGAGCGGCAGCCGGCCGGCGGAGCGGGGTTCGCGGATGGTGTCGTACGTGTCACGATCGAGCACGTCGGAGGGCCCCTCCGGGTCGGGAGCAGCGAGCGGAGACTCAGACTCAGTGGTCGTGGGTGGCAAGTCCGGAATCTTCTCCTCCGGGCTGTTCGTCATCATCGTCCTTCCGAATCGTGCAGAGATGCTCCGCGTACAGTCCCGCCGCCACGAGCGCCGCCCCGCAGACCGCGGTCGCGATCACAGCGCCCAACGAGCCTACCGAGGGCGGCACAGGGCGGGTCAGCAGGAACAGCGACAGGCCGACACCGAGCCCGGCGACGACGGCCCCGACGATGCTCGATGCCTTCGCCAGCATCGCGATCCGCAGGGCCCAGAACGGGTTGACCGGTGTCGCGACCGTGCCACGCGTGGCGCGGCGGATCGGCAGCGCGAGCGCCACGACGACGGCTCCGAGGAGCACGAGGAAGATCGGCAGCGACACGGCAGGCGTGAAGGTCGCGCGACCCGCCGCCGTCAGCGCCTGGTCGAGCACGAAACCGGCGGCGACGCCGATCGCCGCGGCGATGATCAGGATGCCGGGGCCGGTGCGCTTCACGACGCCTCCCTCAGCTGTGCGAGCAGCTCGTCCACGCGGCCGCTGCCCGGCAGTTCGGCGTCCGGATCGAGCGAAAGCCACGGCACCAGAACGAACTCGCGCTCGGCGGCGCGCGGGTGCGGCAGCGTGAGCAGGGCATCGCGGCTCACGACGTCGCCGTACGCGACCAGGTCGAGGTCGAGCGTGCGATCGCCCCACCGCTCGCGGCGCTCGCGCCCGTGCCGTGTCTCGATCGCGTGCAGGAACGCCAGCAGCACGGAGGGCGCCAGCCGGGTGGTCACGAGGGCGACGGCGTTCAGGTACGCCGGGGCACCGGCATCCGGCCCGTCCGGCTTGACGGCGACCGACTCGACGGCGGCCGATGCCCGCACCTCGTCGACGAGGGGCAGCCGCTTCATGTCGGCCAGAGCGGCCTCGAGCGTGGCGGCGCGATCGCCGAGGTTCGCCCCGAGGGCGACGACCGCCCGCACGGGCATCCGGTGCACGGGAGAGACGTCTCCGCTGAACCCCTCTGCGAGCCGGCGGTTCACGAGCGTCCCTGCCGTGCCTCGGGTCGTGCCCGGCGGATCGTGACGGCGACGTCGGCGAACTCGCGTTCGATCGGCGCATCGGGCTTGTGCACGGTGACGGCGACCATGCGCACCCCCTCGTACGCGAGGAGAGCGTCGGCGATGCGCTCGGCGAGCGTTTCGATCAGGTTCACCGGCTCACCGGCGACGATCGCGGCGACGCGCTCGGCCGCCTCGCCGTAGTGAACCGTGTCGGCGACGTCGTCACTCAGCGCGGCCGCCGCCGTGCTCACGTACAGCGTCGCGTCGATGACGAAGTGCTGTCCGACCCGTCGCTCTTCCTCGAAGACGCCGTGCCGACCGAAGACCCGAAGCCCGGTCAGCGTGATCTCGTCGGCGAAGTCCATCGCTCCTGCCCTTCCCACTGATCGGCGATCCGCAGCGCGTCGCGCGTCGCGATGACGTCGTGCACGCGAACGGCCCACGCTCCCGACTGCGCGGCCAGGACGCTCGTGACGGCCGTGGCCAGGTCGCGTCGCGCCTCGGAGACCGTCGGATCGTCGCCCGTGCCGTCGGTCCCGAGGATCTCGGCGAGGAATCGCTTGCGACTCGTGCCGACCAGGACCCGGTGGCCCAGACCCGCGATCCGCGGCAGGGCACGCAGCACGTCCCAGTTCTGGGCGCCCTTCTTGCCGAATCCGATCCCCGGATCGACGATGACGCGTCCGGGCGGGATGCCGGCGGCCGCAGCCGCATCCACCCGCTCGGCGAGCTCGCGCATCACGTCTCGCACCACATCCGCATACTCGGCGCGCGCGTACATGTCGGCGGACGGCCCGCGCCAGTGGCCCAGCACGACCTCGGCGGTCGTGGTGGCCACGGCGGCCAGCATTTCGGGATCGGACAGTCCGCCCGATACGTCGTTGACGATCCGCGCGCCTGCCTTGACGGCCGCGAGAGCGGTGGAGGCGTTCATGGTGTCGATGCTCACCGCGACCCCGGCTTCGGCCAGAGCCTGCACGACGGGCAGCACCCGCTCCTGCTCGACCCGGGGCGCGACGCGCTCCGCGCCCGGGCGCGTGGACTCGCCGCCCACGTCGAGCAGGTTCGCGCCCTCGGCCCGCAGCCACAGGCCGTGCGCGACGGCGGTGTCGGGGTCGACGTAACGCCCGCCGTCACTGAATGAGTCGGGGGTCACGTTCACGACCCCCATGATGAGGGCGGTCATTCGCGCGCGGTTCCTGAGGCTCTCGAAGGGCCGAGCAGCGCGATCAGCTCCGTGCGCGCAGCGGGTTCGGACAGTTCGCCGCGTGCGGCGATCGTGACGGTCGAGGCGTCCGGCTGGCGGCCGCCGCGCATGGTGACGCACTCGTGTGTGGCATCGAGGACCACCAGCACGCCACGGGCGTCGAGGGATGCCGCGATCGTGTCGGCGATCTGCTCCCCCAGCCGCTCCTGCACCTGCGGGCGCGACGCGAGGATGTCGACGACCTTCGGCAGCGCCCCGAGCCCCACGACCTGCTCGCCGGGGAGGTAGGCGATGTGCGCGCGCCCGCGGAACGGGAGGAGGTGATGCTCGCACACCGAGCGGAAGCGGATGTCGCGGAGCATGACGGCACCCGACGGAAGCGTCTCGGGCGCCGGACCGTGCGCAACCGAGATCGTGTGCGCGAGCGGTGCAGCGGCATCCGAGCCCACCCCGGAGAAGAACTCGGAATAGGCATCCGCGACGCGGTCCGGGGTCATCCGCAGACCCGGGCGCTCGGGATCCTCCCCGATCGCCGCGAGCAACTCGCGGACGAGCGCGGCGACGCGCTCACGGTCGACGGCCACAGGCCGAGCCTACGCGGTCGCGGGGCGCGCCTGACCGGTGGGGCGGCGCTTGGGAGCCTTCTCGGCAGCAGTCTGCTCGGCCTCGACGTTCGCCGCGATGCCCGCCGGCTGCGCGCGACGGGGAACCTCGACCGGCGGCTGGTGCGAGACAGGGCGCTCGTTGCTGGAGAGCCACTGCGGGCGCGGCGGGAGGCGCTTGACGTCCTTGAAGATCTCGGCGAGCTCGAGGTGATCGAGCGTCTCCTTCTCGAGCAGCTCGAGGGCGAGCCGGTCGAGCACGTCGCGGTTGTCGTTGAGCACCTGGTAAGCCTCGTTGTGCGCCTGCTCGATGAGCGCGCGGACCTGGCCGTCGATGCGCTCGGCGAGCTTCTCGCTGAACTCGCGACCGTGGCCCATGTCGCGGCCCATGAAGACCTCGCCGCTGGCCGAGCCGAGCTTGACGGGTCCGAC
>DASQLG010000075.1:0-15076 GCA_035630115.1 Microbacterium sp.
CGGCGACAAGAAGATCCAGGTCATCAAGGTCGTCCGTGAGCTCACCGCTCTCGGCCTCGGCGAGGCCAAGGCCGTCGTCGACGGCGCTCCCAAGGCCGTGCTCGAGGGCGCGACCAAGGAGGCCGCTGACAAGGCGAAGGCTGCTCTCGAAGAGGCCGGCGCTACGGTCACCCTGAAGTAGTCACTTCTCTGCGAGAGCCCCGGATGCTGCATCCGGGGCTTTCGTCATGCCTCGGCCGTTCAGCCGCCGGTGCGGCGTCGCTCGTCCGCCATGACCGCTGAGAACCGCGGATGGACGGCGGCGGTCGAACTGCGCACCACGAGCTGCGCCTGGAGGCGCACCACGGACTTCGGCCGCTGGGGATCGTCGAGATGGCCGAGGAGCAGCTCGACCGCGACCCGCCCCTGTTCGCGGGGGGTCTGCCTGAGGGTCGTGAGGGAGAACATCTCGGCGAACTCGTGATCATCGACGCCGATCACGCTCAGGTCTCCCGGCACCTGCACGCCGAGGCGTCGCGCCGCGATGATGGCGCCGATCGCCACCTCGTCGCAGGTGCCCACGATGGCTGTCGGGCGACCCCTCACGTCACCGAGGGCATCGACCGCCGCCGCATAGCCCCCCGGCAGCGTGACGTCCGACCGGATGTGCTGGATGTTCTCGGCCAGATCCGCGCCGTTCATGGCCGTGAGGTAGCCGTCGAGCCGTCTGCGGTCGACCTGTGCCCAGTGCGACCCGGTGCTACCACCGAGGAAGGCGATCTCGCGGTGGCCGAGAGCGACCAGATGCTCGGTCGCTCGCCGGGCCGCGTAGTCGTCGTCGACTTCGACCACGGTCGTGGCATCGCCCGATCCCACCACGCTGACGACGGGCCTGCCGATCTTCAGCAGGCGCTCCAGCTCGTTGTGGTCGGGCTCGAGCCCGACGGCGATGAGGCCGTCGAAGCGTTTCCGGGCGATGAAGTCGTCGAAGATCTTGTGCCGCGCCGCCGTCCCCGGCTTCGCGTCGTAGAGCGTGAGATCGAGCCCGTGGTTCAAGAGCTCCTGTTGGATGCCCTCCAGCACTTCGGCGAAGAACCAGCGGTTCACGTAGGGCATGACCACCCCGATGTTCTGCGTGCGCCCGGTCACCAGACTGGCCGCATTGGGGGAGGGGACGTAGCCCAGCGAATCGGCGACCTCCGCGACGCGCGCCCGCGTCCGCTCCGACACGTACCCGCTGCCGCTCAGAGCCCTGCTCGCCGTCGACTTCGAGACGCCCGCGAGGCGTGCCACGTCCGCGATGCCGGTCATCGATGCTCCTTCGCGCCCGCCCGCTGAAGTCTCGCCCGAGTCGAAATGCAGCCGAGAACAGGAGTTTGTGGAAACGATTCCACACACAGGCCCCTCCGGGCCCTCCTCACGCGGGATGAGCCTAGCGCTCACTGCCCGGTGCCCGAGAAGGGTCTCCGGTCGAGGGTTACCGAGTTGTGACAACGGAAGATTGTGCGCCGTGCGCGTTGTCGCCTACGTTGTTGATGGAATCGGTTCCCGACCCATTCACGTGGATAGGACTACGGGTTCGTGAAGTGCGCACCGCACTAATGAGGAGGCAGAAAATGAATGGAATGCGTTCACCCGCGCATCGCCGCGGCATCATGGCACTGGGCATCGCCGCGATCGCCACGCTGACGCTGGCCGGCTGCGCCGAGGGCGGCGAGGACGAAGGAGACTCCGGGACGGTCGAGGGCGAGACCGTCAGCATCTCCGGCGGCATCACCGGCATCGAGGCCGAGAACATGCAGAAGTCGTTCGAGGCGTTCACCGAAGACACCGGCATCATCGTCGAGTACACCGGAGACAAGGGCTTCGAGGGCAACATCGTCACGAAGGTCCAGGGCGGGGACGCGCCTGACATCGCGATCGTGCCGCAGCCGGGACTCCTGCGCACCCTCGTCGGCACCGGCGAGGTCATCGCCGCGCCGGACAGCGTCGTGGCCAACGTCGACGAGAACTGGTCGCCCGACTGGAAGGCATACGGCACGGTAGACGACGTCTTCTACGCGGCGCCCATGCTCGCCAACATCAAGGGCTACGTGTGGTACTCGCCCGCGTCGTTCGAAGAGTGGGGCGTCGAAGTTCCCACGACGTGGGACGAGCTGCTCGAACTGACCGCGACCATCCAGGAGACCACCGGTGGCCCCGTGTGGTGCGCGGGCTTCGAGTCAGAGGCCGCCTCGGGCTGGCCGGGCACTGACTGGATCGAGGACCTCGTCCTGCGTCAGTCAGGTCCTGAGGTCTACGACGAGTGGGTCGCGGGCGACGTCGCGTTCACCGATCCCGAGATCGCAGACGCCTTCGACGCCGTCGGCGAGATCCTCCTCAACCCGGAGTACGTCAACGCCGGATTCGGTGACGTGCGGAGCATCAACGCGACGGCGTTCGCTGCCGTTGCGGCCCCGGTGGCCAACGGCACGTGCCCCCTCACGCACCAGGCATCGTTCCTTTCGGCGAACTTCCTCGACGTGGAGACGGCCGAAGGTGCTGTGCCGACGGTCGCTCCGGACGGCGACGTCTACGCCTTCGTGCTTCCCGGCTTCGAAGAGGGCGCTGCGACGATCGAGGTCGGCGGCGAGTTCGTCACCGCGTTCTCGGAGGACGCCGCCACGGTGGCCGTGCTGGAATACATGTCCACTCCGGAATGGGCCGACGCCCGCGTCGAGCTCGGAGGAAACATCTCCGCGAACCTCAACGCCGACCCGAGCCTCGCATCGAGCGAGTTCCTCACCGAGGCGATGACGCTGCTCCAGGACCCCAACACGACCGTCCGCTTCGACGCATCCGATTTGATGCCGTCGACCGTCGGCGCCGGTTCGTTCTGGAAGGGAATGGTCAGCTGGATCGACGGCGAAGACACCGCCACGGTGCTGAGCGAGATCCAGGCAGGCTACGAGAACTAGGTTGCAACGGCTGCAGCGGGGTCACCGAATCGGTGGCCCCGCTGCATCCGGACTGAAGACCTCGGGTCGTGCCACACATCCTGAGGCGTGAGGCATCCGAGAGTCCAGCGACGCACTCGAAAGGGGATCATGTCTGAAACCAAGGTGGAGACCGGCAGGAAGCCGGCTTCCGACACCACAGAAATGGACGCCGCCGCGCGTCACGAGCGAGATGCGAAGCGGCACAGGGTCACGATGATCGTCGTCTCCATCGGGTTCATCCTCGTGGCGGCGCTGTTCCTGTTCATGATCACCCGGCCGCAGGTCGAGGACCCGCGACCGGTATCGCTCGGCGTCTCCTTCAACAGCTTCTTCCGCTGGCTCGGCGGTCTCGGCCCCCTGGTGCAGATCCCTGTCGTGCTGATCGTGTTCGCGGCCGTGGTCGGGCTGATCCTCCTCCTCATCGAGTACGCGCCGCGAGCCGGCCGAGGGTATTTCTGGCTGCGTGTGGCCGCGTGCTTCCTTCTTCCCCTGCTGGCCTTCATGCTTCTTCGCCCGTATCAGGGCGCGGTGATCTATGTGATTCCGATCGCGATCATCCTCGGGGCCTTGCTCTTCTACGCCGATCTGCGTGCTCGTCAGGGTGCGGGGTATCTCTTCCAACTCGTCATCTTCAGCGCGCCGGCGCTGATCCTCCTCCTCATCGGCCTCATCTACCCGGCCCTGGCGACGATCGTCCAGTCCTTCTTCGACAAGACCGGCGAGAACTTCGTCGGACTCGAGAACTACATCTGGACATTCACGAACCCCGAAGGCTTCTGGTCGGTGATCAACACGATCATCTGGGTGCTCGTCGCCCCGACATTCGCCACCGTGATCGGCCTCGCGTATGCCGTCTTCATCGACAAGGCCCGCGGCGAGAAGGTCCTGAAGATCCTCATCTTCATGCCCTTCGCGATCTCCTTCGTCGGCGCCGGCATCATCTGGAAGCTGATGTACGACTCCCGGCAGGGAGAGCAGATCGGAATCTTCAACGCGATCGTCGTCGCCTTCGGTGGCGACCCCGTGACATGGCTGGCCGTCGAGCCGCTCTTCAACACCCTCTGCCTGCTGCTGGTGTTCATCTGGACTCAGACCGGCCTGGCGATGGTCATCCTCTCGGCTGCGGTGAAAGCCGTTCCGGCCGAGCAGCTGGAGGCGGCGGAGCTGGACGGAACCAACGCGTGGCAACGATTCCTCAACGTCACGCTTCCCGGCATCCGGTCATCCATCGTGGTCGTGGTGACCACCGTCGCCATCGGTGCTCTCAAGATCTACGACGTCGTCGCGGTCATGACCGGCGGCCGGAACAACTCGACTGTGCTCGCCTTCGAGATGGTCAACCAGCAGCAGCGATTCCAGAGCTACGGTCACTCCGCCGCGCTGGCGGTCGTGCTGTTCCTCTTCGTCGTTCCGCTCATCGTCTTCAACGTCATTCAGATCCGGAAGCAGAGGGAGATCCGATGACCATCGGAACCGTGCCCATCGAGCCCCTCGCCGACGCGCGCACCGCTCGGCAGGTCGCCCGCGAAACCCGCAAGCACGAGAAGCTGGCGCAGAAGCGTCTCACCTCCCGTGGCGCCACGATCGCGGCGATCGCGATCGCGTTCTTCTGGACGATCCCCACATTCGGCCTCCTGGTCACGTCGTTCCGGCCCCCCGCCGACACCCAGACCACGGGGTGGTGGACGGTCTTCACGAATCCCGACTTCACCCTCGGCAACTACTCCGCGGCGCTGACCGCCGGAGACACGACACTGACGCTGGCGGAGTCCTTCCTCAACTCCCTGGCGATCACCATTCCGGTCGTGGCGTTCTCGCTGGCCGTCGCGTCCCTGCTCGCGTACGCGTTCGCGTGGATCGACTTCAAGTTCAAGAACCTTCTGTTCGTCGGAGTGTTCGCCCTGCAGATCGTGCCGCTGCAGATGGCGCTGGTTCCGCTGCTCAGCCTGTTCTCCCGCGGGCTGACGATCAACGACGTCATGATCTTCCCGGGCCTGGACCTGCGTGAGATCGACCACAGCTTCGCGACGGTGTGGATCGCACACACGATCTTCTCCCTGCCGCTGGCGGTCTTCCTGCTGCACAACTTCATCTCGGAGATCCCGAGCGAGGTCATCGAGGCGGCGAGAGTCGACGGGGCAGGTCACGGACAGATCTTCTTCCGGATGATCCTGCCCCTGGCCGCGCCCGCGCTCGCGTCGTTCGCCGTCCTCGAGTTCATCTGGGTGTGGAACGACCTACTCGTGGCGACGATATTCGCGCCATCGTCGTCTCTGCCGATGACCCAGTCATTGGCATCGCTCTCGGGCACGTGGGGCAATCAGTGGTTCCTGCAGGCGGCGGGCACGTTCCTGTCGATCCTGATGCCGCTCATCGTCTTCTTCGCCCTGCAGCGCTTCTTCGTCCGCGGACTGCTCGCCGGCGCGACGAAGGGCTGAGTGATGGGTGGGCGGTCACCCACCGCCCACCCGTTCACCCGAATGAATCAATGGATGCCGGGACCGATGTCGACCGCCTGAGTGCGGACGTGGACCCGGCGCGGGGCCTCACGCAGAGTCAGGTCGCCGAGCGGATCGCGGGCGGGGCCGCCAACGCCTTCACCGCGGACACGAGCCGCAGCGTCTGGAACATCGTCAGCGCCAACGTCTTCACCCTGTTCAACGCCATCGTGGGCGCGTGCTTCCTCGTCCTCCTGCTGCTGGGGCGCTGGCAGGATGCTCTGTTCGGACTGGCGGCGTTCGCGAATGCGATCATCGGGTGCGTCCAGGAGTTCCGCGCGAAGGCGAAGCTCGATCGTCTGGCGCTGCTGAACGCACCGCGGGCGCGGGTGCGGCGCGACAGCGTCGAGCTCGAGATCGCACCGGCGGAGGTCGTGCTCGACGACATCCTGATCCTGCGGGCCGGCGACCAGGTTCCCGCCGACGCTGTGGTCGTGCGCGGACGGGCCCTCCAGATCGACGAATCGATGCTCACCGGCGAGTCGGATGCCGTGGACAAGAGTCACGGCGACGAGGCTCTGTCAGGCTCGGTCGTGGTCGCCGGGGAGGGTGATGCGCGGGTCACGCGCGTCGGGGCCGACTCCTACGCGAACAAGTTCGCGGACGAGGCGAAGCGGTTCTCGATGGTCTCCTCTGAGTTGCGGACGTCGATCGACCGCGTGCTGACGTGGGTGGGCTGGGGGATCGGACCGATCGGGCTGCTCGTGCTCAATGCGCAGATGATGGTAGCCGGCGGGTGGGTCGACGCATGGGAGAGCGGCAAGTGGGTGCAGGCGGTCGTCAACACCATCGCGTCGCTGACCGCGATGATCCCGCTGGGGCTCGTGCTCATCACCTCAATCGCATTCGCGGTGGGCGCTGCCAAGCTCGCCGGCCGTCAGGTGCTCGTGAACGAGCTGCCGGCAGTCGAGGGCCTGGCCCGCATCGACGTGATCTGCCTCGACAAGACCGGCACCCTCACCGGAGGCGACATCGCCTTCGACGGGGCCCATCCTCTCGCCGTCACGGCAGCCGGGTGGGAGTGGACGCTGGCATGGTACGGAGCCGCGCCCGACGCGAACGCGACCGCGCGCTGCCTGCGCGAGCCGTACCCGGTCGCCGAACCACTCGACCCCCACGCCTACATCCCGTTCTCATCCGCGCGCAAGTGGAGCGCCGTCTCCTTCGCCGGCGGCGTCGGAACGTGGGTGCTCGGCGCTCCGGAGATGGTCTTCGGAGACGCGGCATCCGACTCCTCGGGCGAACTGGGTCGCAGCGTCACCGCGCTGGCGTCGACCGGGCGGCGCACACTCGTGCTCGGGCACTCCGCGACGGCGTTGACGGGTGCCGATGTCGAGGCCGAGCGACTCCCGGAGGGCGTGGAGCCCATGATCGTGCTGACGTTCCGCGAGCAGGTGCGCCCCGATGCCGCGCACACCCTGGCGTACTTCGCGAGCCAAGGCGTCGGCATCCGGATCATCTCGGGTGACAACCCGCGCACCGTGGCAGCGATCGCACGCGAGGTGGGCATCGATGTCGCGGACGGGTACGACGCCAGAAGACTGCCCGAGGATGACGCCGAGCTCGGTGACATCCTCGAAGCGCACACCGTCTTCGGTCGCGTGACACCCGAGCAGAAGAAGCGGATGGTCGTGGCGCTCCAGGCCCGGGGGCACACCGTCGCGATGACCGGTGACGGAGTCAACGACGCTCTGGCGATCAAGACGGCCGACATCGGCATCGCGATGAACTCGGGCGCCGCCGCGACGAAGGCGGTGGCTCGGCTCGTGCTGCTGGACGGGCAGTTCTCACATCTCCCCGACGTCGTCGCGGAGGGACGCCAGGTGATCGCGAACGTCGAGCGGGTCTCGATGCTCTTCCTCACCAAGACGGCATACGCGACGGGGCTCGCGATCCTCTTCGGCATCCTCGTGCTCGAGTTCCCATTCCTGCCCAGGCAGCTGTCGATCACCGACGGGCTGACGATCGGCATCCCGGCGTTCTTCCTCGCGCTGATGCCGAACACGCAACGCTACGTGCCCGGCTTCCTGAAACGCTCCTTGAGCTTCGCGATCCCCGCCGGCGCGATCATCGCCGGCGCGTTGACCCTCTACACGCTCGCCGCGATGTCGCTCGGCGTGGATGAGGCTCAGCTGCGCACCGGCTCGACGATCATCCTGGCCATCGTCGGCATCTGGGTGCTGACCGTCCTGTCTCGTCCCATCGACCGCTTCAAGGCACTGGTCATCGGATCGATGTTCGTGGCCCTGGTCGCCATCTTCACGATCCCGCTCTCGACCGAGTTCTTCCAGCTGGTGGATCCGGGTGAGGAGTGCGCCCAGCTCGTGGCGGTCGTGACCGTGTCGACGATCGGTGCCATCGAGGTCGTCCGGTTCTTCCACCGGCGCTATGTCGCCAGGGCCCTCGCCGCGGCGGCACCGCGGAGCATGGTGGCCGACCCAGCACCCGATCAGGCGGTCGCGACGCCGGAGAATTGATCCGGCGGATCCCTGCGGAAATATCGCGACCCGGGAGGTGTCCACACGGCGACGGCGATGAAGGCGTATGCGGCCATCTCGGCGATCGAGGTCCAGTCCCAGGTATCGGCCGACACGATCGTGACGATGTGCAGGACGAACTGCACCGCGAGGTAGAGCGTGAGAATGAACCGCGCCAGGCGCCTTCCGCGCGCGACGCCTGACGCCACGGCGATCGTGAGCAGGCCGAAGAGGATGATCCCGGCGCCCAGGAGCGACACGGGCAGAACCTCCGCCACGGCGACCCGGTACCGGCTGAGCAGAACAAGGATGCCGATCGCGACGCTCGCGAATCCGCTCAGGTAGACCAGCACCACCGCGATGCGCACCAGGACCGGCTGGTGGGCGGGAGGGGCAGGCGGGGCGCTCACCCGTTCACTGTAGCGATCGGCCGTGTGCTTCCGGTGAGGTCAGGCGCCGCAGGCGAGTCGCTCCTGCATGCTCTGCATCGCGGCGATCTCCGCGGTCTGACCCGCGCGGATGCTCTCCGCGACGCTCAGGACGCGGGGTTCGGAACCGAGTTCGATGACCGCTTCAGCCATGGGCACGGCGCCTTCGTGGTGCCGGATCATGAGCTCCAGGAAGAGACAGTCCGCTGTCTGGCCCGTGGCGTCCGCCAGAGCGCGCAGCTCGGCATCCGTCGCCATTCCCATCGCGTCACGGGCCTCGTCGTCGGTCAGCTCGGCCCCCGGCTCGGCACCGCCATGGGCGTGGCCGGCCTCGGATGCCGACATCCACGCCATCGCCGGACCTCCGGCTTGCGGGAGCCCCCACTGCACGAGCCAGTCGAACATCTCACCGCGCTGGCCGGCCTGACCCGTGGAGATGTCGTACGAGAGCACGCGGAGTTCCTCGTCGTCCGTCTTGCGGTAGATCTCCATCGCCATGGCGATGGCCTGCGCATGGTGCACCTGCATGTCGCGGGAGAAGCCTGCCTCGGCGGAATCAGCCGACGGAACCGCCGCAGCGGCGCCGAACGTCGAGAAGCGTCCGATCGCAAAGGCGAGTCCGCCGATCGCGATGCAGGCCAGCACGATGAGCACCCAGCGCCGCGGCGCCGCGGCGGCGGGCGGTTCGTCGGACATGGGGCTTACTGCCTGCCGGGAGCGTCGGGCGCGCCGGAGCAGGATGCATTCGGCTCGGGCGCGTTCTGGTTGCGCCAGTAGGCGGCGAGGAACTCCGAGACGCGTGCGTCGTCGGCCGAGTCGAGCTTCAGCTGCGCGTTCCACGCGCTCATCACGATCGGCGAATCCAGTCCCTCGTAGGGGGAGAGGACGATGTAGGAGGACGGCAGCCGGCTCTTCAGCGACGCGAGTTCATCGCCGGTGACGGCAGAGGCGTCGTACGTGACCCAGACGGCGCCGTGCTCGAGCGAGTGCACTGCGTTGATGTCGGGCACCGGCTGGTCGTAGATGCCGCAGTTCAGCCACACGGCGTTGTGGTCGCCGCCTGCGGGCGGGGTCTGCGCGTAATCGACGTCGCCCTCGACGTGGGTCGCCGTGTTCTCGAACGTCTCGACGCCCTGGATCGACGAACCGTCGCCGTCGCCGGGCTGGAGCGTCGGCGCGGCGGGCGGGGCGAAGACGATCGACGCCACGATCGCTGCGATGACGCCGATGGCGACCACCACGCCGACCGTCCACCACACGAGCTTGCTGCGCCGGCGCTTCGCGAGCTGCTTCTGGTACTCGACGAGCTTCTCTTGGCGCTTCTGCTCGCGCTGCTGCTTGACGGTCTGGGCGATCTGCGCCTGCGTGGCGGGATTGCCGCTCGCCTTCTTGACGGTCGGGTTCTTGGCGGTCGGGCGCGGGGGTGTCGGGGTCATGTGTGTGATCTCGGCTCGGGGCGCCCGTTCGGGAGGGCTGCGGGAAGGTACCGCCATCCTATTCGAGCGCATGAGAGTCGGCCTGGGAAGGCGCCCACAGCGGTGCCGGGGATGCCGCGACCCGCGCACCGGGAGCACAGGAGAGCGTCCGGTATCATGGAGTGTCGAATCGATTCGGGACTGTTCGACGATCCCCCTTGCGCCTGAGCCGGAAGACCGGCGTGGACGCCTCCCGCCTCGCCGCCGAAACGAAGATCCTGTGCTCGATACCGCGTCCATTCCCACTCACAAGCCCGTCCCGGGGTCCACGTCGCCGGCGACCGCGCCGAACCCGCCAGCGGCGTCTCCGCGACCGCCCGCCATCACGACGGGCGCCATCCGCACCCTCGGCAGCAACCCCGCGACCGCGCCCATCATGCTGCACCCCGGCGATGCGATCCCGCACCGCCGCCGGGTGCTGTACATCGTGCTCCTCGGGGCGCTCACGGCTCTCGGGCCGTTCACGATCGACCTGTACCTGCCCGCCTTCCCCGTGCTCGAGACCGACTTCCGCACGACGGCGGCGGTGATTCAGCTGACGCTGACGGGAACGATGGTCGGCTTCGCGCTCGGTCAGCTCATCGTCGGCCCGCTCAGCGACAAGGTCGGCCGCCGCGTACCGCTCCTGGCCGTGACCGCGCTGCACGTCGTGGCCAGCGTGGCGGCAGCGCTCGCGCCCACGATCGAACTCCTGATGGTCGCCCGCGTCGGCATGGGAATGGGCGCCGCCGCCGGAGGCGTGGTGGCCATGGCCATCGTGCGCGACCTGTTCGGCGGCAAGCGCCTGGTCGTCATGCTCTCGCGGCTCGCTCTCGTCTCGGGCGTCGCACCGGTCGCCGCTCCGCTGATCGGCTCCGCGCTGCTCGCGGTCATGCCGTGGCGCGGGATCTTCGTCGTGCTCGCGATCTACGGTGCCCTGATGCTGGTGTGCACGATCTTCGTGATCCCCGAGACGCTGCCCAAGGCGCGACGCAGTGACAAGGGCAGCACCACCGTGCTGCAGCGCTACCGGAGCGTGCTCAGCGACCGCGTCTTCATCGGAACGCTCGTGATCGGCGCGATGACCTTCAGCGGCATGTTCTCCTACCTCTCCGCGTCCTCATTCCTGTTCCAGCAGTCGTTCGGCTTCAACGCGCAGCAGTATGGACTGCTCTTCGCCGCAAACTCGCTCGGCGTCGTGGTCGGTGTGCAGTTCGCCTCGCGCCTGGCCGCACGCTACGGCCCCCAGTGGGTGATGGCGTTCTCGACCGCCGTCCTCGTCGTCGCGGCGTTCGCGATCATCGCGTTCGACCAGCTCGGTTTCGGCCTGTGGGGCACGGTCATCCCGCTCTTCGTCTTCATGACGGCGTGTGGCTTCACCTTCCCCTGCGTGCAGGTGCTC
The DNA here is from genome assembly GCA_035630115.1 of Microbacterium sp. Classification (GTDB taxonomy): domain Bacteria; phylum Actinomycetota; class Actinomycetes; order Actinomycetales; family Microbacteriaceae; genus Microbacterium. The sequence goes on from DASQLG010000075.1 coordinate 11,217, forward strand.
GCTCTCGACCGGCACGGCAAGGCGGCAGGCACGGCCGCGTCGCTGATCGGCGCCACGAACTTCGGCATCGCCGGAATCATCTCGCCGGTCGTCGGGTGGATCTCGCGCGACGCGGGCATCACCGCGACGACGATGGCTGCCGTCATGGCGGGCTGCGCCGTCATCGGCGTGCTGGCGCTGTGGCTCATCGTGCGACCGCGCGCCGTTGCCATGCTCACGCCTTAGCGCGATTCGCGCCGTGGCAGGCAGAATGGGACGATGACGACGGTAGACAGAGCGCGCGCGGCCAACCTTTCCAGGCCGGTGCTGTTCACGGTGGGAGCGATTCTGGTGCTCGCGGCCTGCGGGCTGGGCGCGCTCATCTTCTACCGACAAGATCCCTTCGCCATCGACGAGGCGTGGAACACCCTGCTGTTCGACAGCGACATCCCGCTTCTGCTCGGCTTCTCGCAGGTGATGAACTTCCTGGGCGCCGGGTGGTTCAGCATCCTCGTGGTGCCGATCACCGTCGCGCTCGTCCTCATCCTGCTGAAGCGCCCGTGGTCAGCGGCGTTCTTCCTCGTCGCGCAGGCCGCATCGGCCGGCGCTGTGCAGGTGCTCAAGCATCTGTTCGGTCGCGCCCGGCCCGAGGAGATCATCGTCATCTCGGATTTCGGCTCATACCCGTCCGGGCATGTGGCGAACGCGGCGACCCTCGCGACCGTCGCCTTCATCCTGTTCCCTCGGCTCGTCGTGGGCATCGTCGGCGCCGTCTACATCGTGCTCATGGCCATCAGTCGCACGGCGGTGCATGCGCACTGGCTGACCGACACGATCGGGGGGGCGCTGATCGGGGTCGGGGTCGTGCTGATCGTCGCCGGAATCTTCGCGCCGCTGCTGGTGCGTGAGCGGCCGGGGGCACGCGCCTCGCTCCGGCCGGAGAGCACAGCCCCTCAGTAGGCTGAGCGCATGAGTGCGCCCGAGACGTCCGATCCCGCCGTCGTCGCAGCCGAAGCGGAGCTCGCACGGCTGCGGGCGGAAGCCGAGGCGGCGGAAGCGCATCTGAAGGCGGCTCAGGCCAGGGCCGCGCTCGCCGCCGCCCAGGCGGAGGCCGCCAGAGCCCGGCTTGCCGGGCCCGCGGCACCGCCCCTCGCCGACCCTTCGACAAGCTCAGGGACCGATTCGGCCGTCGCGCCCGCAGCTTCGGTCGCTGAGCCCCCACGTTCGGTCGCTGAGCCTGTCGAAGCGTCGAAGCCCGCCCCCGATGGTCCGCTGAACGCGGACCAGGTGCAGGCCGTGATCGCGGGGTACACCTTCGCCGCCGACACCCTCGACCTCGGCGCTCTGATGAACGGCGATGCCGTTCCCCAGGCCCAGATCCGCATTCCGCTGGGCATGATGAACCGCCACGGTCTCGTCGCAGGGGCGACCGGCACCGGCAAGACCCGCACCCTGCAAGGCCTCGCCGAGCAGCTCGCCGCGAAGGGCGTCCCCGTTTTCGCCGCCGACATCAAGGGCGACCTCTCCGGGGTGGCCACTCCCGGCGAGCCGAGTGAGAAGCTGCTCGCACGCACGCAGGCGATCGGCCAGGACTGGGCGCCCGCGGCATCCGTCACGGAGTACTTCGCACTCGGTGGCATCGGCAAGGGCGTGCCGGTACGCGCGACCGTCTCGGCGTTCGGACCGCTGCTGCTGAGCAAGGTGCTCGGGCTCAACGCGACGCAGGAGTCGAGCCTGGGGCTCGTCTTCCACTACGCCGACGCTAACGGACTGGCCCTGGTCGACCTCTCCGACCTCCGCGCCGTGCTGACCTATCTCACCAGCGACGACGGAAAGGCCGAGCTCAAGAACCTCGGAGGTCTGTCCGCAGCGACCGCTGGAGTCATCCTGCGCGAGCTCATCACGTTCGCCGACGACGGGGCGGACGTCTTCTTCGGCGAGCCCGAGTTCGACGTCCGGGAGTTCCTCCGCTCCGCGCCGGACGGCCGCGGCATCGTCAGCCTGCTCGAGGTGCCCGGTGTCGCCGACAAGCCTGCTCTCTTCTCGACGTTCCTGATGTACCTGCTCGCCGAACTCTTCGAGATCCTTCCCGAGGTGGGCGACCTCGACAAGCCGAAGCTCGTGTTCTTCTTCGACGAGGCCCACCTGCTGTTCACCGACGCCTCGAAGGACTTCACTGCGGCGATCGTGCAGACCGTGCGACTCATCCGTTCGAAAGGCGTCGGCGTCTTCTTCGTGACCCAGACACCCAAGGACGTGCCCTCCGACGTGCTCGCCCAGCTCGGCTCCCGCGTGCAGCACGCCCTGCGGGCGTTCACGCCCGACGACGCGAAGGCGCTGAGGGCGACTGTCGGCACGTATCCGCGGTCGGGCTATGACCTGGAGCGGGTGCTGCAGGAGCTCGGCACGGGTGAGGCGATCGTCACGGTGATGAGCGAGAAGGGCGCGCCGACACCCGTGGCCTGGACCCGTCTGCGCGCGCCGCAGGGGCTCATGTCGCCGACGCCCGAATCGGCGATCGATGCTGCGGTGGCGGCATCCCCGCTCCTGCCCAAGTACGGCGCGGCGATCGACCGCGAGTCGGCGCGCGAGATCCTGACCGCCCGCATGAATGCGGCGAACGAGGCCGCCGCGGCCGAGGAGGCGGCGCTGGCCAAGGCGAAGGCGGATGCCGAATTCGCCAAGCAGCAGGCGGCGATCGACAAGGCGAAGGCCGCAGCAGACAAGAGGGCGCAGGACGAGTACGAGCGGCTGCTGAAGAAGACCTCCGGTACGACGAGGACGACGCGATCGACGCAGAAGTCCCCGCTGGAGCAGATCCTCGGGTCGAAGTCGACGCAGACGATCCTCAACGGCGTCATCCGCGGCATGTTCGGCACCGGCCGGCGCTGAGCGCGAAGGACGTTCCCTATTGACATAGGGAAACGCGCGCGGTGAGGCGTAGCATGGAACACATGGCGACGAAGCCCCCGAACGCTGACATCGACGAGGCGCAGGTCCACGTCTCCGGCCGCAAGAAGGTCGCCGTCGGCGTGCCCGCCGTGCTGCACGCCCTGAAGATCGCCAACGAGCAGATGGGCGTGAAGCGGAGCATCGAGACCCTTCTGCAGGTGAATCAGAAGGACGGTTTCGACTGCCCCGGCTGCGCGTGGCCGGAGGAGGACAGGCGCCACATCGCCGAGTTCTGCGAGAACGGGGCCAAGGCTGTCGCCGAGGAGGCGACGATCCGTCGCGTCACGCCCGAATTCTTCGCCGCGCACTCGATCGACCAGCTGCTCGCACACGACGACTGGTGGCTCGGCCAGCAGGGCCGGCTGACGCATCCGATGATCCTCGACGAGGGGGCGACCCACTACCGGCCGATCGCATGGGATGACGCCCTGAGCGAGGTGGCCGACGCGTTGCGGGCGCTCGATGATCCGAACGAGGCCGTGTTCTACACGTCGGGCCGAACCTCGAACGAGGCTGCGTTCCTGTACCAGCTGCTGGTGCGGGGCCTCGGCACGAACAACCTGCCCGACTGCTCCAATATGTGCCATGAGTCATCGGGCTCGGCGCTCACGGAGACGCTCGGGATCGGCAAGGGCACGGTGTCGATCGAAGACATCCACCGCGCAGATCTGCTGATCGTCGCCGGGCAGAACCCCGGCACGAACCACCCGCGCATGCTGAGCGCGCTCGAGAAGGCGAAGGACAACGGAGCGACGATCGTCGCGGTGAATCCCCTGCCCGAGGCCGCACTCATCCGCTACAAGAACCCGCAGACGCCGAGAGGCGTGATCCTCGGAGGGAAGAAGCTCGCCGACGAGTTCGTGCAGATCCGGCTCGGTGGCGACCAGGCGCTGTTCCAGGCGATCGGAAAGCACCTGCTGGAGGCGGAG
>DASQLG010000076.1:0-12009 GCA_035630115.1 Microbacterium sp.
GATTCGAAAGATCAGGATCAGTGGGGGGCGGGCCGACTCGCTCCGAGAGGAAGGACGAGGATGTCTGGAAACAGAGCGGTCGCCTACGAGGGGCCTGGGGTGGTGAAGGTGATCGACACCGACTACCCCGATTTCGAGCTCCATGACGGACCGGGAGTCAACCCCGCCAACATCGGCAGGAAGATCCCGCATGGCGTGATCCTGCGAACCGTCGCCACGAACATCTGCGGATCCGACCAGCACATGGTGCGCGGACGCACCACCGCCCCCGAGGGACTCGTGCTGGCCACGAGATCACCGGCGAGGTCGTGGAGGCGGGCCCGGACGTCGAGTTCATTCAGGTCGGCGACCTCGTCTCGGTCCCCTTCAACATCTCGTGCGGTCGCTGCCGCAACTGCAAGGAGGGCAAGACCGGCATCTGCCTGAACGTCAACCCCGATCGGCCCGGCAGCGCCTATGGCTACGTCGACATGGGCGGATGGGTCGGGGGGCAGGCGGAGTACGTGCTCGTGCCGTACGCGGACTGGAATCTCCTCACATTCCCCGACCGCGACCAGGCGCTCGAGAAGATCCTCGACCTGGCGATGCTGTCCGACATCTTCCCGACCGGGTTCCACGGAGCCGTCACCGCGGGCGTCGGAGTGGGCTCCACGGTGTACATCGCCGGCGCCGGCCCGGTGGGTCTCGCGGCGGCCGCCGGCGCGCAGCTTCTGGGCGCCGCGGTCGTGATCGTGGGAGACCTCAACGAGGAGCGGCTCGCGCAGGCGCGCAGCTTCGGTTGCGAGACCGTCAACGTCGGCGAAGGCTCCGTGCCCGACCAGCTCGACCAGCTCCTCGGCGTGCCCGAAGTGGATGCCGCGGTCGACGCGGTCGGCTTCGAAGCGCGCAGCGAGGGACACGGGGCGCAGGCGAAGGAGGCCCCGGCGACGGTGCTCAATTCGCTGATGGGCGTGACGGCGGCAGGCGGGGCGGTTGGCATCCCGGGTCTGTACGTCACCGGCGATCCGGGCGCCGTGGACGACGCCGCCAAGGTCGGGTCGCTCTCGATCAGCCTCGGCACCGGCTGGGCGAAGTCGCTGTCGTTCACCACCGGGCAATGTCCGGTGATGCGTTACAACCGCAAGCTGATGATGGCGATCCTGCACGACAAGGTGCATATCGCGGATGCCGTCAACGCCAAGGCGATCACCCTCGACGACGCCCCTAAGGGCTACGCCGAGTTCGACGCGGGCGCGGCCACCAAGTACGTCCTCAACCCGAACGGGTACATCAAGGCCGCCTGACCCTCATCTCTCCCCACCCAACGAAGCAGAAGGAGCACGATCATGACGAACGTCACCCTGGAAGACGCCCGCCGCGTCATCGCCGCCGCCGAGAAGAAGGCCGACGAGGTCGGTCAGCCGATGAACATCGCCGTGGTCGATTCGGGCGGCAACCTGGTCGCCCACGTGCGACAGGACGGCGCGTGGATCGGCAGTGTGAACATCTCGATCAACAAGGCGTGGACGTCGAAGGCCTTCGACATCTCCACGAAGGACCTCGGAGACAACGCGCAGCCGAACCAGCAGTTCTACGGCATCCACGCCACGAACGGAGGCAAGGTCGCGATCTTCGCCGGTGGCATCCCGCTCTCGCGCGACGGCGCCGTGGTCGGCGCGGTCGGCGTCAGCGGCGGCTCCGGCGAGCAGGACCACTCGGTCGCCGAGGCGGGTGCCGCGGCTTTCTGAGCTGCTCGCCCGTTCGCGAGTGCACGACCTCGCGCCCAGTGCACGGCTTCTCACGCAGGTAAGCCGTGCACCCGGCGCGAAGCCGTGCACTCGGCGCCCGATGTTGCTCAGCCCGGCGGGCGGATGCCGAAGGATGCGAGCCGCGCGGCCAGCGCCTGCGGGGTTGCGCTGTGCTCGTCCTCCCATCGTGCGAACCGCCACTGGGTCGTTCCGCGGATCCAGTCCTCTCGCCGCTTCTCGTCGAGCAGCACCTGCTCGAGCGGCATCCCGCGACGCATCGCCACGTCGAGGTACTTGTCCTTCCCGTCGAACTCGCCGAATGCCCGCACGTCGGACAAGCCGAAATCCACGAAGTAGGTCTGGCTGTTCGGCCCGGCCACCGGAACCTGCAGCCGCGGCGCCTCGAAGCCGAGCCGGACGAGCTGCAACCGGCTCACACTCTCGCCCGGCAGTTGCGCCCGTCCGTCGGCGAAGGCGGCGACCCATCTCGCCTGTCGTACCCCGCGGGCGCCGGATGCTGCGTCGACGCGCTCGCGCATAGAGCGGCGCCAATAGGCAACTGCATCCTCATCCCACACCCGACCCCGCAGCGCGAACAGGCGTTCGCCGGCGTCTGCGGCCGCCACGGCCGCCTCAGGTCCGAGCGTGCGCATCATGTCGAACACCGTTCGCTCCAGTGAGGTGCAGCGGATGCCGGAGCGGATGACGATGTCGGATGCCGGCAACGGCGCGACGTGGCGGATGACGTCGCGGCCGCTCGAGATCCGGTTCGGCGCGGGCGTCGTCAGGTGAACCCTCGATGGGCGATGCCGATAGAGAGGCAGAGCCCAGGCGACCGCTGCGGACTCGTGCGAGGCGACGGCGCCTCCGCTCAAGTCGCGCGCGACGGCGATGACATGAGCCAGGTGGCGCCCCTCGGGCCACAGGCCGGACACGTCGTCGTGTTGCATGAACGCACCGCGCCGGACCACGTGCAGTCGTCCGTCACGGACGGCGGATGCAATGGAACGCTCCGTCCATCCCTCGGCGAGCAGAGCGACGCGGGAACGGACGAGTGGGTTGAGCTCCGGGATGGAGGCAAGACGGCGCATGCCCCAGCATCCGCGGCACCGCGCGGTGCCGTGGTGGGCTCCCGTCACCCCGTGGACAACCGGCCACCCCACCCTTGTGGGGAGAGTTCGCGCTCTGCCTTCGCGAGTGCACGACCTCGCGCCCAGTGCACGGCTTCTCTACGAAGGTAACTCGTGCACTCGGCGCGAAGCCGTGCGCTCGGCGATCACACAGTGGCTTCGACGCCCAGGTCCCGTGCGGCAGCCGATATCTGCTGGGCGAGGGCGAGGTCCCTCGCCGTCAGCCCGCCCGCGGAGTGCGTGATGAGCGTCACCCGCACGGACGGATAGGTGACCGTGACGTCGGGATGGTGGTTCGCGGCCTCGGCGAGCTCGGCGATGGCGGCGAACAGCTTCGCGCCGGCGGCGAAGTCGCCGGTCCGGAACTCGGCGACAGCGCCCCGCTCTCCGGGTAGCCAGTCCTCGACGCCGACCTCCGCGCGGAACTCGTCAGCGGTGATGGTGTGCATACTCCGACCCTGCCACTGTCCACCCGTTCCGCAAGGGGTGAGCGACTTCCGGGGGGAGCTCCGCGCGGCATCTCGCGGGTGTCCAGCGCCGGGGTTACGCTCGAAGGCGTGACCCCCGAACTGGCTGCCCGGATCGTCGCGGACTCCCGCGACCGGGTCGCGTGGACGCGAGCGAGATCGCGGGGAATCACCGCCACGGACGTCGCGAGCCTCACTTCGGCGAACGCGATCTCGAAGGCGGCCGACGCGAAGCTCATGGGCTCCGGGTTCTCCGGCAACGCATACACCGCCCACGGCCGCGTCCGCGAACCCGAGATCGCCCGGTGGGTCGCCGGGACGCACGGCATCCTCCCCTCGAGCGCGCTCTTCCACGCCGAGATCGAGAAGCGCCACCTCGCGACGCCGGACGGTGTCGTGGTCGATCGCGACGGACGCGTCACTCTCTGCGAGATCAAGACGACGAACAAGTCATGGCGCAGCATCCCCCGCACGTACCTGCGACAGGTGTGGTGGCAGCAGCACGTCCTGGGCGCCGACCGCACGCTCGTCGTGTGGGAGGAGCACGACGGGTTCGTGCCGGTTGATGACGAACCGCGCAGCGCGTGGGTCGACCGCGACGAGGCCGAGATCAGCGTGCTGGTGCGGCTCGCGACCGCGCTCATCGACGAGCTCCACCACCGCACGACCTCGAACCGACCACGTCACCAGAATCGGATGCCGCCGCCCCCGGCACCGCGTGAACCCTTCAGAGCGCTCGCACTGGCCGACTGAGCAGATGGTTGATGTCAGTCAACCATCTACTGTATAGTTGATGTCAGTCAACCAATTGCGCCATCGCCGTCGCGTACCTCCTTCGCTCTGAAAGGGCCCTCATGGCCTCTGTCGCCGCCGGCGATCCGGCACTCACCGCCGACGCCCCGCGCATGTCGCACCGCAAGGTGCTCGAGGCGCTCTCCGGCCTCCTGCTCGGCATGTTCGTCTCGATCCTGGCCGCGACCGTGGTCTCGACCTCGCTGCCGGTCATCATCCACGACATCGGCGGCGACCAGGCCGCCTTCACGTGGGTCGTCACGGCGACGCTCCTGACCACCGCGATCTCCACGCCGATCTGGGGCAAGCTCGCCGACCTGTTCGACCGGAAGCTGCTCATCCAGCTCGCGCTGATCATCTTCGTGCTCGCGACCGCCGCTGCCGGCTTCTCGCAGGACCCGGCGACGCTCATCGCATTCCGCGCGGTGCAGGGCATCGGCGCCGGCGGCCTGGCCGCCCTCAGCCAGGTCATCATGGCCGACATCATCAGCCCCCGCGAGCGCGGCCGCTACATGGGCCTGTTCGGCGCGGTCATGGCGCTCGGCACGATCGGCGGCCCGCTGCTGGGTGGCTTCATCACCGACGGCATCGGCTGGCGCTGGAACTTCTACGTCGCGATCCCGTTCGCGATCGCCGCGCTGATCATCCTGCAGATCACGCTGGACATCCCGAAGACGGCAAGGAGGAAGGCGCGCATCGACTACTTCGGCATCGTCCTGCTCGCGACCTCGGTCTCTCTTCTGCTGGTCTGGATCACCAATGCCGGAAAGTCCTACGACTGGTGGAGCGTGGAGACGATCCTCATGGCCGGTGGTGCCCTGCTGGCCGCGGTCGTGTTCGTGATCGTCGAGATGCGCTCGCGCGAGCCGCTCGTGCCGCTGACGATGTTCCGCAACCGCACCTACACACTCGCGGTGATCGCGTCGATCGCCACCGGAATCTCGATGTTCGGCACCTCGGTGTTCCTCAGCCAGTACATGCAGATGGCGCGCGGAGCCACCCCGACCGAAGCCGGTCTGCTGACCCTGCCCATGATCGCCGGCCTGCTCATCACCTCGATCGTCGTCGGGCAGCTCATCAGCCGCTTCGGTCACTGGAAGCCGTACCTGATCGTCGGCGGCGTGCTGCTGATCGCCGGCTCATTCCTTCTGTCGACCCTGCACTACGACACGAACTTCGTGCTCGTCTCGCTGTACATGTTCCTGCTCGGCGCCGGCGTCGGCATGACGATGCAGAACCTCGTGCTGATCGTGCAGAACACCGCCAATCCCTCCGAGATGGGCGTCGCCAGCTCGGGTGTCGCGTTCTTCCGCAGCCTCGGCGGCACGATCGGCGTCTCGGTCATGGGCGCCGCGCTGGCCACGCAGGTCACGAGCCTGTTCGCCTCGAGCAAGGATGCGCTGACCACGGCGATCATGAGCCTCGGGGCCGAGGGCGCTGCCGTGGCCGACCAGCTGCAGTCGGGAACGCTGCCACAGGTGAGCGCGCTTCCCGAGAGCGTGCGGGTCATCGTCGAGGACATCTACGCGCAGGGAATCGCACACTCGTTCCTGATCGCCGTCCCGGTCGCCGTGATCAGCCTCATCGCGATCATCTTCCTGCCCGACAAGCCGCTGACGCGCATGACGACGTCCGAGCGCATCGCGGCCGGTGAAGCCGACCTGGCGACGTACTCGATTGATGAGGGCATGGCGACGCTGGATGCGACCGGCCCGGCGCCGGCGACGACGGATGCGGCATCCCGCGCGTCCGTGAAGGACGCCGCCACCGAGTCCTCACCCGGATCCCGCTAGTGTCGATCGCGATGACCGGCCAGGAAACCCCCCAGGCGCGCACCGAAGCGGTGCGCGCCCTCGAGGCCGAGTTCGGTGAGCTCATCAGCCGGATGCGCCGCGTGCTGGCCGATAACGCGCAGCGCGTGAGCCCGGGCATGCTCCCCGGGGCATACAAGGTCTTCACGACCATCGTGCGCCGAGAGAGCATCACCCTGTCCGCTCTCTCCGAGTCGCTGATGGCCGACAAGGGTCAGATCAGCCGCACGGTGCGCGAGCTCGAGGGCCTCGGTCTGATCACCCGCACACCCGACCCGGAAGACGGTCGCTCCAGCCTGCTCTCCCCCACACCCGAGGGATTGACGCGTCTTGCGGCGGCGCGGGCACCCCAGGAGAGCGTGCTGCTCGACACGCTCGACGCGTGGTCGGTCGACGAGATCCGCAGCCTCGCGCGTCTGCTGCACGCACTGACGGCCGGCGAATCCCCCTGATCTTCAGACCGAATGCGCCGCTGGTCTTCCTCAGCCGGTAGCACCGGCGTAACACGGGGGTGACATAGTCAGGGTTGACTGAGTCCACCAGCGAACGAGTGCTGCCGAAGCCGACATGCACGCGGAAGGAGCGACGGATGAGATTCCGCCCGCTGCGACCAGCATCCGCCCCCGATTCCCCCCCGATGGCGGTTGCGGACCCACCCACGACGATGAGGGCTGCCGTCATCGACGCCCCAGGAGACACCGGGGCTCTTCACGAAGCAACCGTTCCCGTCCCGACTCCCGTCCTGAGCGAGCTGCTCGTGCGCGTCGTGGCTGCCGGGATCAACCCGATCGACGCCAAGACGCGCGGCGGCGCCGGTGTGTCCGGCGCGATCGACGAGTACCCCGCGACGCTGGGGTTCGACTTCAGCGGCATCGTCGTGCGCTCGCCGTACGAGTCGCATCCGCTGCCGCCGGGAACGCCGGTGTTCGGCATGGTGCCATTCCCCCGCTCGGGCGGCAGCTACGCCGAGTATGCGGTGGTGCCCTCGCAGTCGGTCGCGCGCAAGCCCACGTCGCTCTCCCATGTGGAGGCGGCCGGTGTCCCCCTGGCCGCGCTCACGGCGTGGGGTCTCGTGGTCGAGACCGCGCACGCGCACGAAGGGCAGCGGATGCTGATCCACGCCGGCAGCGGCGGCGTGGGGCACTTCGCGGTGCAATTCGCCGCGTACTTCGGCGCCCATGTGACCGCGACGGGCTCGGCGCGCAACGCATCATGGCTTCGCGAACTGGGGGCATCGGTCGTCATCGACTACACCACGACCCGCTTCGAAGAGGTCATCGCCGACGTCGACGTCGTGATCGATCTCGTCGGCAACGTGCACGCCCAGACGGGTGAGCGCTCCCTGAAGGTCGTGCGCCCCGGCGGACTGTACATCCTGGTGCCGACCGGCTCGTGGCCGGGATACGCGGATGCCGCAGCCGACGCCGGCGTGCGCACCACGAGCTACAAGGTCATTCCGGACGGGAGCACCCTGGCGACGGTCGGGCGCCTCCTCGACTCGGGCGCGGTGCAGGTCTACATCGATCGGGTGTTCGACCTGGACGATGCCGCAGCCGCCCACGCCGAGCTCGAGCAGGGGCACACCCGCGGCAAGATCGTGCTGCGCGTCAGCGACGACTGACGCCGCGGGTCAGCCGGCGCCCGCCGGAATCGCACGGAGCAGCCGCCGCCCTTCGGCGACGATCTCCTCCGCGATCGCGTCGAGCAGCGGCGAGCGCAGATTCCACTGCTGCCAGTACAGCGGCACGTCGATGGGCGGCCCGCCGAGGAGCACGAGGTCCCCGGCCTCCAGCGCCTCCCGCGACTGGAACCGCGGCAGCAGGGCCCAGCCCAGCCCGAGGCGGACCGCGGCCGCGAAGTCGTTCGACGCCGGTACATAGTGCCGAGCGGACATCGTCTCGTCGATCCCGCACTCGCGGAGCCACCGGGTCTGCAGGTCGTCGCGGCGGTCGAAGTCCACGACCGGGGCGTTGGCCAGCGTCGACGGCGCACCGGCATCGGGCAGCCAGCGTCGCACGAACGCGGGTGTGGCGACGGCCTCGTATCGCATCGCGCCGAGCGCGCTGACACGGCATCCGGCGACGGGTGTCGATCGCGACGTGACCGCGCCCATGACGGTGCCCGTTTCGAGCAGCGCCGCCGTGAAGTCCTGGTCGTCGCGGTGGAGTTCGAAGACGACCGGATGCCGCTCCGCGAGTTGTGCGAGCGGCTCGAGGAACCAGGTGGCGAGCGAGTCGGCATTGACGGCGAGGGGAACCGTTGTGCGTGCGGCGTCTCCGCTGCCGTCACCCAGTTCGACCAGCGTGTCGTGCTCGAGGAGCGCGATCTGGCGGGCCATGCGCACGATCACGGTCCCGGCTTCGGTGAGGCGTGCCGGCTTCGAGCGCACGAGCACCACCCGACCCACCTGCTCCTCGAGCGTCTTGATCCGCTGGCTCACGGCTGACGGCGTGATGTGCAGCCGGCGAGCGGCGGCATCCAGCGTGCCGTCGTCGACGACGGCGGCGACGGTCTCGGCCAGTTCGAACGGAATGCGCATCGTAAGTCAGACTAATGCATGTGAAGAATCATGAGCTGGACTCATCGACCACCGATCGATAGCGTCAAACCGTGCTCTCCTCCCTCGTCGCCGGCCTCGGCCTGGGCTTCTCGCTGATCATCGCGATCGGCGCACAGAACCTCTTCGTGCTTCGTCAGGGCCTGCGTCGCGAGCACGTCGTGCTGGTCGCGGCGATCTGCGCCATCTCCGACGCCGCGCTGATCGCGCTCGGGGTCTCCGGTATCGGTCTGGTGCTGAGCGCCGTGCCCTGGCTGATAGACGTGGTGCGGTGGGCGGGCGCGGCATTCCTCGTCGTGTACGGACTGCTCGCGGCGCGGCGCGCGTGGCGACCGTCGGGTCACACCCTGGAGACGGAGGGCGCGGCCGCGGCAGACCCAGGCTCCGTGGCACGCGCAGCCGACACGGGATCGACAGCCGTTCGCGTCACGACCAGGGCGCTGCCGGTGGCGCTCACGTGTCTCGCCCTCACGTGGCTGAACCCGCACGTGTATCTCGACACCGTCTTCCTGCTCGGAACGGTCGCGAACACCCACGGCGACGAACGGTGGGTCTTCGCCGCCGGCGCGATGGCCGCGAGCGTCATCTGGTTCTTCGCTCTCGCCGTGGGCGCGCGCTATCTCAGCCGGTGGCTGAGCACACCGCGCGCGTGGCGCGTCCTCGATGCGGTGATCGCGGTCGTGATGATCGGCATCGGGGTCAGCCTCGTGCTCCCGCACTGATCGCCGCGGTCACCCGTCGATCTGATCCCGCCGGGCGCGCACCAGTGCGAGCACCACGTCATCGGGCAGCGGATGCTCGGGCTGGAACCGGATCGTGCCCTTGTCGAGCCCGGAGTCCGGCACGGCCTCCACGTCTGCCGCGACGGCGGTGACGGCATCCGGACTGAACGGGTAGACGCCGATGTGCTTCCTCGCCCGCATGACCGCGATCAGCGGCTTGCCACGGTAGACGAGTGCGGGCATGCCGTAGCCCTTGCCCTGCTCGGCCTCGGGCACCTCGGTGCGCGCCAGCCCGTAGATGCGATCGACGGCGGCACGATCGTCGGGTTCGAGCTCGCCCAGATAGTCGTCGACGGTTCCCATGACAGCATCCTGACACCGGACGCCTGGCCTTCACAGCCCGTCGCACGGCACGATGGAGCGATGAAGCGCGTCCACGTGATGGTCCACGGCATGGTGCAAGGAGTCGGCTACCGCTACACGATGCGGATGGTCGCGCGCGAAGCCGGCGTCGCAGGCTGGGTGCGCAACCTGCGCGACGGCAGCGTGGAAGCCGAGATCGAGGGATCCCCCGAACAGGTGGATGAGGTGCTGGCGTGGATGGCGCAGGGACCGCCCGGTGCGCAGGTGGACACGGCGATGGTGACGGATGCCGCACCGACCGGTGGCCGTGGCTTCGAGGTGCGGTCGTGATCAGTCGGACGGCACGCCGAGCGCGTGGCGTCCCGCCGCGAGGAGGGTCGCCTCGGGAGTCAGCGGGTGGAAGGCCGCGGCCCGGATGTCGCGGTAGCAGCGCTCGATGACCGATCCCTTGAAGTAGGAGCTGCCGCCGGCGACCTGCATGGCGAGGTCGCAGACCTCGACGCCCGCCCGCGCGATCTCGGCTTTGGCCGCCATCACTGCGAGGAACCCGTCGTACGACGGAGCAGGGTCGTCGCCGAGCTGTGCGAGCGCCCCCTCCAGCGCCCACGCCGCGACCAGCAGACGGTGCCGCATCAACCCGATCGTGCGCTGCACGGTCGGATCATTCCCCTGACGGGTGCCGACGTGGAGGGCCTCCGCGTATGCCGCCTCGGCCACACCGAGGTACGCGCCCGAGATGATGGAGAACCCGATGCTCGCGATGACCTGCAGAGGCGGATCGATCACCCCGTGTGGCCTGTCGGCGAGCACCCGTTCCTGCGGCACGAAGACATCCGTGAGCACGACATCGTCGCTGGCCGTTCCGCGCATTCCCAGGACGTCCCAGTTGCGCCCGACCGAGACGCCTTCGGAGGCGAGGGGAACCGCCATGTTCAGCACGCGCATCCCGCGCTCGGGGTCGCGGAAGGGGAACATCGTCGACATCACGGTGCCGGCCGTCGACTGGCTGACGAAGCGCTTCCGCCCGCTGACGCGATAGCCGCCTTCGACGGCGACGGCTTCCCCGGAAGGGTGGGTGAAGTCGCCGCCCCCGGTCGAGACGAGCACGATCTGCTCGTCCGCGATGCGGCGAAGCGTCGCCTCAGCGCCAGGCATCCCCCGCCGGTACCGCCAGCCGGTGAAGCAGGTGACGTGCTGATGCATCGAGCTGGCGAGGGCGGTCGCGCCGCAGTAGTGCCCGAGGGTACGCTGCAGGTCGGCCAGTTCGCGGATCGTCGCGCCGTCGCCGCCGAGCTCGAGCGGCACGGCGGCCCGGAGCAGTCCGACGTCGCGGAGGGCGTCGTACGACTCCGAGACGAAGGTTCCGTCCCGGTCGTGACGCGCCGCATTGTCCGCGAGCGTCGGCCCGATCTCGTTCGCGCGGTCGATGAGCGACGCGGAGGTGGTCCTGGTGGGCGAATCGATGGTGGTCATGCCGTCAGCATCCGCCGGTCCGCCCGCACGCTCCAGTGCACGATCGCGACCCGACCGGTCCAGATTCGGGACTACCCATCCTCGGTCGGCAGGCGGACGATGGTGACATGGCGGATTACGGACGGTACTGTCCTGTCGCGATGGCCAGCGAGGTCATGGCGGACCGGTGGACTCCTCTCATCGTGCGGGAGCTCGTGCTGGGCAACACGCGATTCAACGACATCGCGCGCGCCCTGCCCGGGATCTCCCGCTCACTGCTGGTGCAGCGCCTGCGGCATCTCGAACGCAGCGGTGTGCTCGAGACCTGGCCCTCGCCCACCGGGCGCGGGAGCGAGTACTACCTCACGCCGGCGGGTCGCGACCTCGAGAGGGTCATCGACAGCCTGGGCCGCTGGGCGATCGAGTGGCTCTTCGATGACATGGAGCCGCACACGGTCGAGCCGACCACGCTCATGTGGTGGATGCATCGCCGGGTCGACCCCGATCGGTTCCCTCCGCACCGCGTGGTCATCGAGTGGCGTCACACCGCTCCCGCGCCGGACACGATCTGGTTCGTCCTCGAACGCCGCACGGTGTCGGTGTGCACGCAGCATCCGGGATTCGAGGTGGACCTCGTCGTCACCATGACGACGGCCGACCTGGCAGACGTGTTCCAGGGTTATCGCCGGTGGCCGGATGCCGTCGACTCGGGCGCGATCACGGTGACGGGCTCTCCGCGCCTGGCCGCCGCCCTGCCCACCTGGTTCGTGTGGAGTCCGTGGGTGGATGTCACGCACGCGCGCGCTCATGGGACCGTCACTGCCTGAGCTCGTCAGCGGGGAACACCCCGGCGCAGCTCGGCGAAGACGTCAGCCGCATCCTCGCGGGTTGCGAGGGCGGAGGACTGACCGGCCCACAACGACAGGAGATCCCCGCGATCCTGCGCCGCCGCGGCGCTGCGGAAGACGCCCGTCAGCCAGTTCTGCGC